>DAOVIU010000248.1 GCA_030673585.1 Pseudomonadota bacterium
GCGTACATTGTGATTCAAATCTGTGATAATTGGCATGCTGGCTAGATTGTCTGATCCATCTTGAAATAGAGGATCAAGATCGCCGGTATGTAATGGCTATTACGCACGGAAAAGCTCCCCAAGGAGATTAGGCGATAACAGGAAATCCTTGCAGTAGCCAGCCCGATCTCAAAATAAAGTTTGACGTGGGTTGCCGTTGTGGGGTATGATCCAAAAATATGGACAACCGGGGGACAAAAAATGGAAAGGAGGTGTTAGATCTAAAGGGGCTGTTGCCCAAACAGCAACTCCCCTGCAGCGAATATTAAAGAATTGTTGGTAACCATTCTTGGCGAAGCGAAAGAAGAGCAATTTCCGCTGTTCGAGCGCGCAGGGCGAGTTTGGAAATTGCCTGAAGCGAGCCTTAGAATGGTCAAAAAGTATTTTTAAAGAGCAAAAGGGAATTTGAGCAACAGCCCGTCAAGGCCTGATATTTCTACTATCCAAGAAAGGGGGACATTGTATGCATTTCAAAAAGATCTTCACAGTTATAGCTTTAAGTCTGGCCATTGGATTTTTTGGTTGTGCTGAGAGGAAGGAGGAGGCGCCCACACAGCAGCGAATCACAAAGAATTTGGTTCCACCGAAGGCTGAGGGTAAAGGCGAGAATTTTCTTATAGAGCTTAGCGACCTTCAAGTCACCACGATTGAAGACATAACTTCTAAAAAGATCGTCGAAACCCCGAATCTCACGGGTCACATCGTAATAACCAACAAATCGAAAGGTATGCTGGATATCCAAGGGGTCACCGTTGAATACTTGGACCAAGCTGGGAAGCCAATCGATTTTCAATCCGGAGAGAAAATTGCGAAAGCTTCTTTGTACTTGAGGATTACCAAGCCTGAGGAAACTACCGAAGGGACTTTGGATGTCACAATCCCAAGGAAGGCTATCAAGGAAAAGGCATTAGGAAAGATAGAAATCAGCCTGGTCTACATCCCGTCCCCTCTTAACCGAGAGACTATTGTTTTCCCTGAAAAGATTGAATAGTCCGTTACCAATCGGTAGATAGGTAGGTTTGGAGTTTCAGTACATTCTGTTTGGTGTATAGCGGGAAGCGAAGCGTAGCCAATCAAATCAGTTAGAGCGTAAAGTTACAGAAGTTAAAACAACAATTGTATTGCGAAATTGTCGAGCGCCCAGCCTGTGTTCTTATTGCCTTATAAAAAAGGATGGGACCTAACCGAGTGGGGTTTTTGTACCCCCATAAAAAAGGCTTCACCGGGGGAGAGGGGGTTTATGGGCCGGGAGCCCTCATTGCCAAGATTTTGCTGGTGGACAAGGAGATCATGAGCTACTGATTGGGGAGAATTGGAATTCCAGCCATTCGAATGTGAGGAGCAAAATCCGGCCATGGATGCGCTTTCGCTTTATTCTATGCAAGTGGTATAAGTGATCAAGTTTGCACTCATCACAAACAGAATTTTCCCGCTCTTTTGATTAGAGGAGGACCAAATGCAAGGGGACAACCGAAATAAGGGTGGCGGGGATCGAGGTGGCCCCCCGGATTTGATGGACCTCGTCTCAAAGGCCAAGAAGCGCTTCGAGGGAGCGGGGAAAGGAGTACCAGGAAAGGGGTTCTTCCTAGCCGGTATCGTGGTGATCGTCATCCTCATCTTCCTGTTTACCGGCCTGTACACCATAGGTCCCGAGGAAATGGGCGTGGTGCAGCGGTTCGGCAAACACGTCAGAACTGAACCGCCAGGCCTCCATTTCAAGGTTCCCTTCGGCGTCGAGAACGTGAACAAGGTAAAGACGGCCCGGGTATTGAAGGAGGAGTTCGGGTTCCGTACGCTATTGCCCGGGATCAGGACGAAATACACCAAGAGGGGTTACGAGGATGAATCCCTGATGCTGACCGGGGATCTCAACGTCATCGACGTTGAGTGGATCGTCCAGTTCAGGATAAAGGATCCCGTTAAGTTCCTGTTCAAGGTGAAGGATGTGAAGAGCACCATCCGCGACCTCTCGGAAGCCGTGGTCCGAAGGATCGTGGGAAACAGGGGAGAGACGGATGTATTGACCGTGGGCCGGGAAGAGGTTGGAAATACGGCTCAATCGGACCTCCAAAAAACCCTTGACAGATTCGAGACGGGAATTCAGATCGTGACGGTCAAACTCCAGGACGTGAACCCACCGAATCCGGTCAAGGCGGCCTTCAACGAGGTAAACGAGGCGAGGCAGGAAAAGGAGAGGATGATCAACCAGGCTCAGGAGTCCTTTAACAAGGAGATCCCGAAAGCCCTGGGGGAAGCGCGGAAGACCATCGCCGAGGCGGAGGGATATGCCGTGGAACGGGTTAACCGTGCCAAGGGAGATGTCTCCCGATTTTCGGCCGTACTGAAGGAATATCAAGGTGCCAAGGAGGTCACCCGGCGCAGGTTGTACCTTGAAACCATTGGGGAGATTCTCCCCAAGACCAAGGAGATCTATATCGTGGATGGCGATCAACGAATGATACTGCCCTTCCTCAAATTGGGGAGGGAGACGGGGGAGAAGAAATGAGCAAGATCATCGGCGTTATCGTCGTAATCCTCTTAATCGTTCTCTACAGCAGCTTCTACACCATTCCAGAGGGGACACAGGTAGTCCTGCTCCAGTTCGGCAAGCCCGTCGGCAAGCCGATCCAAGAAGCGGGGTTGAAATTCAAGATTCCCTTGATCCAGAAGGTCCGCTTCTTCGAAAAGAGGATTTTGAAATGGGACGGGGATCCCAACCAGATTCCCACCAAGGACAAGAAGTACATCTGGGTGGATACTACAGCACGGTGGAGAATTGCGGATCCCCTCAAGTTCCTTCAGACCGTGGCTACCGAAACCGGGGCTGCCTCTCGATTGGATGATATCATCGACGCCGTGGTCAGGAACTTCATCTCCAAGAACATCTTGGTCGAGGTGGTCAGGAGCGCGGATTGGGTAGCTCCCCTGAGAGACGAGGAACTGGAAGGAGGAAGGGCGACCGTCACCCCTCTGCTGGATGTGGAGATGAGGGCCAAGATCGCCTTAGGCAGGGAGAAGATCACCCAAGCCATCCTGGAGGAGGCCTCCAAAATCACCCCCCAATACGGGATCAAGCTGGTGGATGTCAGGATCAAGAGGATAAATTACGTTGAGAGCGTTCGCAACAAGGTATACGAACGAATGATCTCGGAGCGGAAACGGGTCGCCGCGGAATATCGATCAGAGGGGGAAGGGCTGAAGGCCGAGGTCCTGGGCACGATGGAAAAGGAGCTGAAGAAAATTCGATCCGGGGCTTATCGGAAAGCCCAGGAGGTCCGCGGAGAGGCCGACGCCGAGGCAACTCAGATTTACGGGGTGGCTTACAATCGGGACGCCGACTTCTACACGTTTTACAAGACCCTGGAAACGTATAAGGCCACCTCCAATAATAACGCCTACATCATCCTGAGTACGGATAGCGAGTACTACAAGTACCTGAAGAAAATCTGGAAATAGGAGGAAAAAAGGGCCTCAAGCAGCAACATGCTAACCGGAACCCTCTCGCCATAACGTGCTCCAGAGTAGATTTCTGACGCAAATCAATAGAATTGGCCTTTAGGTGAAGGTAACTAATCCATCTTGAAATATTGAAAAAAGCAGGTCCATCGCTGACCCTGCCTTCATCCTAAAATTTCGCACCTGATATTCGCTCGTAGGCTTTTTTGGAATATCCTCTGACCTTGCGATTTGCATCATTTTCCCCCGCCTCTCTCAAATCCCTAAAAGCCCTTTTATCCCCCATATAACCCAA
>DAOVIU010000113.1 GCA_030673585.1 Pseudomonadota bacterium
AAGAGGAAGAATCCTTCCTTCTTAATGGTGTAAGCCTGACGGTAAAAAGGGGTGGGTACGTTGCCATCCTGGGGAGAAATGCCGCTGGGAAGACCACATTGGCCAAATTGATGAAAGGCTTACTCCATCCGTCATCGGGGGAAATTCGAATCGATGGGCAACCGATCTACCCGGGTAAGGGAAGGTTCAATATTGGGCTGATCCTTTCCAACCCCGATGACCAGCTCCTTTTTCCCACGGTGGAGGAGGAGGTGGCTTTTGGCTTGGAGGGCATGGGGGGGGAAAGGGAGACGATACGAAGGAGGATGGTGGAATATTTGGGTTTGCTCGAAATGGAGCAATGTCTCAGCATCCCTCTTCAATTCCTCTCCAGAGGCCAGCGACAAAGGACGGCCATCGCGGCAGTCCTGGCCTTGGAGCCGAATTACCTCCTTCTCGATGAGGCTACCTCCGCCCTCGATCCCGGTTGGAGGAGCCGTTTCATGTCCATTTTATCCGCACTGAAAGCTAGGAGGAAAATGGCCATCATCCACTTTACCACCTCCCTTGAGGAGGCAAGTTATGCCCGACTCATTCTCATTTTGGAGAATGGAGGGTTGATTGCCAACTATACCCCCGCTGAGATTCTCTCCCTCCCGAGTGGTTTAACTGAGATGGGATACCCTCTCCCCCCGGTTGCGGAGCTATCCTTACGCCTTGGACAAATGGGCCACCCCATTCCTCCGGGAATCGTTACGGCGGAGGAGATGGAAACGTTTCTCCCCAGTGTGATGAGGGGTTAAAGCTTTTCCTACCTCGGAGGAGGATGCCATTGACCATCCAGATGAAGGGGAAGAAGGCCTTCCATGCTATCATTTTCGTCCTCCTTGTCATTTTCCTTTTCATTGTTTTTCTCTATATCGGTTTCCCCTACGACATGCTTAAGAGGAGAATCATAGGGGAACTGGAGACAAAAACTCCCTTCCTTTATGAAATTGAGGAGCTTCGTCCCTATCCCCTATCAGGCTTGACCTTTAAAAACGTGGCCATCTACGCCTCGCTGGATTCGAAAAGGGCTAGGGTGTTGGGCGTTGAGCGGTTTAGGGTTACCCTATCCCTCATTCCACTTCTGTGGAGAAGGGTCCACCTACGATTATGGGGAAAGATATTGGAGGGAACCGTGGAGGGCGGAATCACCAGGCGAGGGAACAACGGGGAGCTAACCCTTTGGGGAAGGGATGTAAACCTCCAACAAATCGACATTCTGAGAGATGTCGTGGGCGTGGAGATGGCGGGAATCCTGAGGGGGAAAACGGTGCTTACCCTTGGTGAAGGGGGTATCTCCGAACAAACCGGAACAGCGGAATTCACCATCAACGAGGCGATATTGCGAAGATTACCCTTGCCCGGGGTAGCTCCTCTTCGCGTGGGAAGCATTCAAGGTAAGCTAGAACTTAAACGTGGAAATATTCTTATCAAGCGCCTTGCCTTCTCAGGAGGGGATCTCAGCGGCCAGGTGCGCGGAAATATCCTCCTCAATCCCAATTTTTCGCAGAGCCAACTCAACCTGAGAATTACCATTAAACCTTCCGCGAAATTCGATTCCAGGTATCGGGTACTCCTCTCCCTTCTCGGCCGGCAGAGGCAAACCGAGGGCCTTTACGCCTTCTTCCTGAAGGGAACGTTACATCACCCTCGTCTCGTAACGAAATGACGATCTCTGGCCGAGGGGAAAACACCCTCTCGGCTTCGCTGACGGGGAAAAATCAACGGGGTGTTTGGACGAAATTAGATGGATAGGAGATAGGCCAGGTTATCCAATACGGTCGTGAAGAAGACGTTCTTCACGGTATATCCCTTGGGTACCTCTAGTTGGGCAGGTGCGAAGTTGAGGATTCCCCGGACACTGGCGTCCACCAGTTGATCCGCCACCTTCTGGGCTTGATCCGCCGGCGTCGTGATAATTCCAATCTCGATGTTTCTGTCCCTGACTACATCCTTTAAGGTCTCGGGATAAAGGATTTCCACGGGCTTTCCCAGCTTTTCAGATATCCTCCCAATGACCTTCGGGGGGTCGATATCGAAAGCGGCCACGATTTTGTAATTTTGCTTCAGAAAATCCTTATAGGAAAAGAGCGCCGAACCCAGGTTGCCCATCCCGATAATTGCCATTCTCCATTCTTTATCTAATCCGAGGATTCGTTTAATATCGAAAAGCAAATCCCTCACGTAATATCCGACCCCCCTGATACCAAATTCACCGAAGTAAGCCAAGTCTTTTCTCACTTGGGCCGCATTGACCGCGCACATGGTGGCTAGTTGGGCCGAAGAAACCACTTTTTCTCCCTTGGCCTGTAACTGCTCCAAACACCTCGAATACCTTGACAACCGCCTGATGGTCGCCTCTGGAACCTTCGAGTACTTCAACCCTCTCCTCCTTCTCCAGAAATTCTAGGCATTTCCGAGGAATTCGAAATCCCTGTTCGGCAACTATATCGAACATTGGAGGGATAATGCAAGGAAAAAGATAATTTTTTCACAAAGCCTTTTCGGATGGAAAGGGAGATACTGGGAAGAGCTATTTGTTTAGAGCACGTTTAAAAATGAGGTGGTTTCAGGTCCAAGGAAATCTGAATCAACCGAAGTTGGTATTTTGTGCGATACTGATAAAATGAAGTCAAAGGCACCGGGATTTCTGAGGGACGGGGCGGTTAGCACCGAAAAATCGCCCCATCGATGGAAAAGGCGGAAGATAAAAGGGCTCTCAGTTCATTGCCTTCCCGAGATGAGGGCTTCAACAACGGATGGATCGGCTAGGGTCGAGGTATCGCCCAAATCCGTGGTATCCCCTTCGGCTATCTTTCTCAAGATCCTCCGCATGATCTTTCCGCTCCGGGTCTTGGGCAGGGCGTCTGCGAAATGGATCTTATCCGGTGTGGCAATCGGTCCGATTTCCTTCCGGACATGATCCACCAATGTTTTCTTCAGATCTTTCGTTTTTTCAACGCCGGTTTTCAACGCCACAAAGGCGTAAATCCCCTGTCCCTTGATAACATGGGAAAACCCCACGACGGCCGCTTCGGCCACCATTGGGTGGGATACGAGGGCGCTTTCGATCTCCGCGGTACCCAGGCGATGCCCCGAAACATTAATGACGTCGTCCACCCTCCCCATTAGCCAGAAATAGCCGTCCTCGTCTCTTCTCGCCCCGTCCCCCGTGAAGTACATCCCCGGGAATTGGGAGAAATAGATATCCACAAATCGCCCCGGATCGCCGTAGACGGTCCTCATAATTCCCGGCCACGGCTTCCGGACGCAGAGGTAACCCCCCTCGTTGACATCACATTCGGATCCATCATCTCTTACCACCACCGCATCGATCCCGGGGAAGGGAACTGTCGCAGACCCTGGCTTAATGGGAATTGCACCAGGAAGGGGACTGATGATGCTTCCCCCCGTTTCCGTCTGCCAATACGTGTCCATGATGGGACATCTTCCCCCTCCGATCACGTTGTAATACCACATCCAGGCATCAGGGTTGATGGGTTCACCCACCGTTCCCAGAATGCATAGGCTGCTCAAATCCCTTTTCCGGGGCCAATCATCCCCTTCCCGCGCCAAGGCCCGGATGGCAGTAGGCGCTGTGTAGAAGATGTTTACCTTGTATTTTTCCACGATCTCCCAAAACCGGTCGGGCTTCGGGTACGTGGGGACCCCCTCGAACATGAGGCTTGTAGCTCCTAGGGCCAATGGTCCATAGACGACATAACTGTGGCCGGTGACCCAACCAATATCCGCTGTGCACCAGTAGATATCCTCATCCTTTACGTCGAATATCCATTTCGTGGTCTGCAAGGCATAGAGGAGGTAGCCACCGGTAGTATGGAGTACCCCTTTTGGCTTACCAGTACTCCCGCTCGTATAGAGGATGAAAAGGGGATCTTCGGCATCCATCTCTTCCGGTTCGCACCTTGAGCTGATATCTCCGGCAGTCATTTCTTCTTCCCACCAGCTGTCCCTTTCCCTTTCCATGGTTACATCGATATTGGTGCGCTTGTAGACGACGCATGATTGAACACTAGGGCATTCCCGTAACGTGAGATCAACATTCTGCTTGAGGCCAATGACCTTTCCCCTTCGAAATCCGCCATCCGTGGTAACTACGAGTTTAGCCTCGCAATCCAATATTCGATCCCTCAATGATTCGGCACTGAAACCCCCGAAGACCACGCTATGAATCACACCGATTCGAGCACACGCTAGCATTGCTATGGGGAGCTCGGGAATCATGGGCATGTACAGTGCAACGCGGTCGCCCTTTTTCAGTCCCTTCTTTTTCAGAACGTTGGCAAACTTACAAACCTCTCGGTGGAGCTGTTGGTACGTATAAATCCGGTTTTGTCCATCGGGCTCTCCCTCCCAAATGAGGGCCGGGTTGCTCTCATGCCCATTCCGAAGATGTCGATCCAGACAGTTCGAAGAGGCATTTAATTTCCCTCCCGTGAACCAGCGGATTACCCCTCGAGGAAAATCCGCCTCCAAAACCCGGTCCCATTTTTTGGACCACTCCAGTTGGTCGGCCTTTTCGGCCCAGAACCCCTCGGGGTCCTCGATGGACCTCCTGTAGATTTCCTCGTATTCGGCAAGGCTCCTCACATGGGCGCCCCTGCTGAGGGCAATCGGGGGCTCAAAAATCCGCTTCTCATTCATCACTGAATCGAATGCCTTCTTTTCATCCGCCATAGCCAGGACCTCCTGTTCATCCCTGTTCCGAATCCCTCGCAGCGTACCACAAGCAGTGGCGCTTTTTCAATCCTACAAGGGCTGACCCTCGAGAAAACCGCCTCGCCCAAATTATTCCAGGGTTTCCGTATTCCAATGGAATCGGGCTCCATGAGATGAGATGAAGCCAGGATGAAGGGCGAACGAACCTCGTCAGGTTCTTTAAAAAAAGGCGAGATGATGACATCTCGCCTTTTGCCTTTGAACTCCACCGGCTTTCCGCTATTTCTTCCCAAGGGTATGAACACCTTTGGCATACTTTAAGGCCCACTGCTTTGTCTCCGCAGGATGGCAGTACAGGCATGAATATTCCAGGGTGAGGTATCCCTTGGCAAACTTACCATCATCGGTGAACATCTTGGCATTGGGGTCGGTGTTTATCCTGAAGGCGTGGCTTTTGATATCACCTTCATACTTTCCATAGGCCACGGCAGTTTTTGCGGCCGGAGGCATATGGCAGTTCTCGCATTTTATCCTGCGCCGGGAATGCCGGCTTCCTTCGAAGGCCTTGGCCACCTTTTTGTGGCACCTATCGCAGCCGATTTTGATCCCGATGCCCCTTTGAGCGGTCAGGTGAGGGTTGTGGCAGGTTATGCACTTGAGGTTCTTATGAGGGCTTGCCAGGAGTTCGTTATACTGCTCATGGTGCCGAACAAATCCGCCCTTGGCGGGAATCTTATCCTTGGCCCCTCGGATGTGGCATGATCCACAGAGCGTGGCCTCTTTTGTGACCTTGATCAATTTGGGATCCCCCCCGGCATCCACGTGCTTCTTCCCGGGTCCGTGGCACCCCTCGCACTGAATTCCCGGAAAAGCCCAGGTTCCAACGAT
>DAOVIU010000322.1 GCA_030673585.1 Pseudomonadota bacterium
CCCCTTCACCTCATTTGTTATCCGGCTCGAAATCCTTTCAAGGACGCCATAGGGAAACCGAACCCAGTCAGCCGTCATTCCATCAAGGCTTTTGACCGCCCTGATGGCGAGGACATTCTCATAGGTCCTCCCATCTCCCATCACTCCAACCGTTTTTACTGGGAGCAGAACGGCAAAGGACTGCCAAATCTCTCCATACAGTCCCGTACGGGATATTTCCTGGCACACGATATCATTCGCCTCCCGGGTTAGAGAGAGCCTTTCCTCTGTCACTTCGCCGATAATTCGAACGGCCAAGCCCGGGCCGGGAAAGGGCTGCCGGTTGATGATGCTATCGGGAATACCCAGCTGCTTGCCGACCAATCTCACTTCATCCTTGAACAGCTCCCGAAGGGGCTCAATCAATTCGAGGTCCATCCTATCCGGAAGGCCTCCCACATTATGGTGAGACTTAATCGTGGCGGAAGGTCCCTTGAAGGACGTAGACTCTATGACATCGGGGTAGAGGGTTCCCTGTGCCAGATACTTAATCCCGCCCAATTTCCCTGCCCATTGCTCGAAGAGATAGATGAACTCGTTTCCGATAATCCGCCTCTTCTCCTCCGGGTCGACGATCTTTGCCAATCTCCTCAAGAAGCGCTCCTGGGCATCAACCCGGACCAAGTTGATCTTGAAATGATCTCTGAAGATTGCCTCAACCTCCTCAGCTTCACCCTTTCTCAAAAGCCCGTTGTCAACGAATAAACAAATGGCGCGTTCCCCAATGGCCCGATGTAAGAGGACAGCCACCACCGAGGAATCGACACCCCCGCTGAGGGCGCAGAGGACTCCTTTCCCTCCCACATTCCTTCTGATGTTGAGAATGGCATCTCGGATAAAGGACTGCATGGTCCATAAGGCCGAACAACCACATACCTTATAGAGGAAATTCTTTAGGATTTCAATCCCTCGGGGGGTATGCACTACTTCAGGGTGAAATTGAAGGCCGAAAAACGTTCCCCCTCTGCCCTTCATAGCGGCTACGGGAGAGTTCTTCGAATGAGCTATCACCTCGAATCCATCGGGCAACCCCTGGATTCGATCTCCGTGACTCATCCACGCGTTATGTCTCGTTCCCCTCTTGCCGAATCCCTCAAAGATGCCAGAGGAATCATCGATTGTGATCTGGGCCTTTCCATACTCCCTTTTGGGGGATCTAATTACCTTGCCCCCCAGGAGATGGGCCATGAGCTGCATTCCATAGCATATTCCGAGGATTGGGATGCCCAAATCCAGGACCTCACGGCGCACCACGGGAGCATCATCGTCATAGACGCTGGACGGACCGCCGGAGAAGATGATTCCACGGGGATGGAATGCCTTTATCTCTTCTAAAGGCATATTGAAGGGGTGAATCTCACAGTAGACCTGGCACATCCTGACGCGTCTGGCAATCAGCTGAGTGTACTGCGAGCCGAAGTCCAGTATGAGGACTCTCTCCCTATGGATGTTCGCCATGGCGTTCAACTCTCGCCCAGAGAAAACATTGGCCCGTGAAGGAGTTTCAAGGACTCAGCGATATCCGACCGTCACCGTGCACCGTGTACCGATACGGTTGTCCATCTTCGGAAAGGAGATCCCGGTCGGTCAAAATTTCCGAGGAAACCAATTGTTGTAAATCCTCGGGATACTTACCCCTTTCCATGAAGTAGATTTTCAGTGCCTTCATTATCTTCGTCCTGTGCAAGCTGCCCGAATAGGCCCTCGGCAAATTCACCTCGGGCTTCTCGATCCGGAAGTTCATCACCACGTCCTTGAGAAAGGATTTAAGGGAAATGATCAAGAGGAAGAGTATTGCCAAGAGGACCCCAAATCGCAGGGTTAATGAGATACTTCTGAAAGTCTTTCCGCTCACGATACCCCGCAAGCCTGGCCTTTCCATGCCCACCCTTCGGATGAACCCTACTTCCTCCAACTTAACCAGGGAGTCAAAGACGTTATATTTCCCCAACAGACTTCGATCTATGATCTCCTGGATAGTACGTTCGCCGTCCACCAAGCCGTGGACTACTTCCCTTTCAGCGGATATCTTTTCCCCCAACACCGCCATGTCGTATCCATCCCCCATTTCCTCGGCGGGAACCTTTTCAAAGACGATATAGGGAGAGGAAATCTTGTTCTCGATTTCCGGCCACTCGTCCAACATCCGAAGCACGTTGAGCAAGGCGTTCTCCGGGCTCAGGGCCAACGGGATCCTTCTATACTTCTCGACGAGCTTCAGGTCAAACCGAAAATGCCCCTCTCCCCACCGAAAGAGATCGTAGATGGTCTCATAGATTTGATTCTGGATAACCCTGAGGACTTCCTCTTTTTTCAGCCACTGCAAATCGATGAGAATTTCCCCCAAATACTGTAGGGTTTCCTGCTGGAGGTTTAGGGCCTGGTCCAACTGCTGCTGGGTGATTACCTGAGCATTGACGAGAATTTCCCCCAGGAGATCCTTCTTGGCTCGATAGCTGGAGAAAACGTGCACGATCATACCATCAACGAAGTATATCTCAACCCTCTTCCTACCATGCCGAACATTCAAGACCCCGGTCTTAAACTGTTGGCCGATGAGTTGAACGATCTCCGTAATGCTGAAATCCTTTAAATCACCTTGTAGGGCCATAGCCTCACCTCATAAAGGGATCCTTATCTTCTCCAATGCCCGTTTTTGTCTCTCCAGACGGGATATGCTCCTCAGGGATATGAAATAGAAGCAAGCGAAAAGCCCGATAAGGAAGGCATCACTCGACAACGGTGAGGATATCGGAACGACCTCAGCGCCCCTAATCAATCCATGCCAATAGACTCTTCGCAGAATAAATATGGAAAAGATGAAGAGGAGGAACACCCCCCTTATTGTATAATTCCTCCATACGTGGCC
>DAOVIU010000290.1 GCA_030673585.1 Pseudomonadota bacterium
AAGCCTGAGGCTAGCCTCAGGCTTGACCTTGATGGTGCAGGTTAATTTTCCATTTCCTTGAGGATTCCTTTTTTCGACCACTTGCTGAGCCTATTCACCATGTACGGATTTTTCGATCTCCACTTCGAGGCTGAAGGCGATATAGAGGTTGACTTTCACCATACCGTGGAAGATATCGGGATATGCCTGGGGGATGGATTGAAGAAAGCCATAGGGGATGGGAAGGGGTTGCGGAGGTATGGAATGGCCACCATTCCCATGGACGAGACCCTGGTCTCCGTGGCATTGGATTTGTCCATGCGGCCTTACTTGGTCTATAATCCCGGTCTGAGAAGAAAGAAAATCGGACTATTCGAAGTGGATTTGATCGAGGAATTCTTCAGGGCCTTTGTAAACCATGGGGGCATTAATCTCCACATCAATACGATGTATGGGAGGAATAGCCACCATATTATCGAGGCGATCTTTAAAGGCGTCGGGAGAGCCTTAGATATGGCCAGTTCGACGGATCACAGAATAACGGGGGTGATCTCGACAAAGGGGAGGTTATAGGGAAGCGGATAGATATGGGAGGGAGGAACAACATCAAGACCATCGCATGGGTTTTCCTCGTCATATGCCTCGGCTCAGGGTGTACGAAGTCCGCATTACGGGTAGGAAGGCCCATAGGATCGGCCGCGGTGATTCCATTTTTCCAAAAAACCCCACCGGGAGAGGGAGGAGGTCTCGTTGAGGATCCCATCAGTGGCCGCCTCCTTGTGGCCGGTCAAATTGTACCCAATGCTCGGCGTGAACTGACGGACCTCATATACCTGAAACTGGCCGACTTTCCCCAACTTGACCTCGTACCCTTGAGGGAAGTAGAGGGGGCGGTAAGAACAGGGGAATTCGAAGGGGATCCAATACGCTCGGCTCAGAGGATAGGGGAGGCATTTGGGGTAGATGGGGTCTTGTTGGGGTGGGTGTTTCGATACGAGGAGCGAATTGGGAGCGCCATTGCGGTGGAACGTCCCGCCTCGGTGTCCTTTGCCATCCACTTAGTTGGCGTTAAAGAGGACCGCGTTCTCTGGAGGGGTTTCTTCCAGGAGACCCAACAACCCTTGAGTGAAAATATACTGAAGTTCACAGCCTTTTTGCGCAGGAGGGGAAGGTGGCTGACTGCCAAGGACTTGGCCAGCGTGGGTATGGATGAGGTATTGGTTTCCTTTCCCGCCTCGAGGGAGGGGCCGGAGCCTGAGGGTGAGTGATGGAGATCATTCCGGCCATTGATCTTAAGGACGGGAAATGTGTTCGCCTTTTCCAAGGAAGACGGGATCGGGGGACGATCTTTTCGGATCGACCTTGGGAAGTTGCCCAAAGATGGGAAGGAGGAGGGGCGCGAAGGTTGCACGTGGTCGATTTGGATGGTGCCTTTTCCGGGAGGCCGGTCCACGAGGGGGAGATCGAGCGGATCGTCAAATCGGTAGGGATCCCCGTGCAGGTGGGGGGAGGGATGAGAAGCCTAGAGGCGATGGAACGGTACTTCTCCATGGGAGTGGACCGCATCGTCCTGGGGACCATGGCACAACGATTTCCCGATTTCGTGAGGCGTGTATGCTCAACATTTCCATCCAAGGTTTTGGTCAGTATCGATGCGCGGGATGGGTGGGTATCCGTGGAGGGCTGGCAGGAGGTCACATCGGTTGAGGCAATTCAGCTGGCGCAGAGTATGGAAAAGGAAGGTGTTGGGGGCCTCGTATTTACCGATATCGGGAGGGATGGAACGGAGCGGGGCGTTAACCTTGCCCAAACGCGGAAACTTGCCGAATCCGTTCATATCCCCGTGATTGCGGCGGGAGGGGTTTCGGACCTCAGGGACATTGAGGCGCTGTTGGAGATGGAACGGTTCGGGGTGATGGGCGTTATTATTGGAAAGGCCCTTTATTCAGGCGGTATTGACCTGGGGGAGGCCCTGGCACTTACAAAGCGGGATCGGTCAGTGGAGAGCAGCGGATTTCCGTGAGGGGCCATGGTGAAAAGAATTATCATCTTCTTAGCCACGGGGTGCTACGTTGGGTATTCGCCTCTAGCACCGGGAACAGCGGGCACACTGGCGGCGATTCCGATCTATTTCCTTATCTCCCGTATTTCTCCCCTCTATTACGTGGTCATCGTGCTTGGTTTCACCTCCATTGCCATATGGGCATCGGATGGTGCTGAGATACTCCTCCAATCCAGGGATTGCAGGCATATCGTCATTGATGAGATGGTTGGATTTATGGTGGCCATGTTCATGGTTCCCCCTACCCTGAGGAACATCGCCCTGGGCTTTGTCCTGTTCCGCGCCCTCGATATCATTAAGCCATTTCCCATTAGGTCTCTGGAGGAGAGGGTGCGGGGAGGATATGGGGTGGTTTTGGACGATATTATCGCCGGCATCTATGCTAACCTCATCATTCATATCCTGCGTTTCACCATGCTGAAGGGGGGATAGGGCAATGAAGGAAGACAGGAGGCCGGAGGAGGAAATTGGTCCTCTCTTAAGGCGGAGGAAGGCCACCCTATCCGTTGCTGAGTCGTGTACGGGGGGGCTGGTCGCCCACCGAATAACCAACGTATCGAGAAGCTCGGATTACTTCGAGATGGGCATTGTGAGCTATAGCAATCGGAGCAAAGTGGAGCTTCTGGGCGTACCAAAGGGAGATATCGATCGCTACGGGGCGGGCAGCCATCAGGTGGCGGAACAGATGGGGCGGGGTATTCGTTTGAGGGCTAAAACGGACATCGGGTTGGCCACAACGGGAATCGCCGGTCCCCTGGGAGGGACTCGTGAGACGCCGGTGGGAACCGTTTTCATCGGTCTGGATCACGAAGGTGGAACGGAGGTCAGGGAATTCCATTTCAGGGGAAATCGGGAGGAAATTAAGGAAAAGGCCTCCCGGAAGAGCCTGGAGATGCTCATGGACTATCTCACGGAGATGGACAATAGGATTTGTAGGAAAACAAAATCATGAATTCTCAATCCGAAAAACCCACCAATAGCAAATGACCAAAATCCAAAAGAACGAAAAGATTTTGAATGTGAAATTTGAATGAGAATTTGTTGAGGATTTACTACCTGTTTGAATTACGCGCGGCTATTTGAGGCGCTACATGTAATTCCTATTCCAATTCCTTTCCCCTCATGATCGAACGTGTCCACGACTTCCAACTGCTCTCTCGATACCACGCGGTGATCGACGAGATACGAAGAGACCCTCACCCAAAGGTCGTTCTCATCTCCAGGTCCGAAGGAACGGCAGAGGGGTTTGGGAAAGATGTTGGGATTTTCCCCTCCTCCTTCAATC
>DAOVIU010000342.1 GCA_030673585.1 Pseudomonadota bacterium
CAGTCTTCTTTACCTTGAGCTTGGGGGCGAGGGTCTCTTTTTTCACAAAGAGACGATGGCAGCCCGCGCAGATAAAATCGCCCTCTACCCTTCTTGGATAAATTTGACGGCTGGGACTACCGCAGAGGGGACATTTCCTCATGCCTCCCTTCCGTTTGGCCACTATCAATACGGCCACCATCATAATGAGAAATACCAGGGGGGAGACGAATCCCCACCGCCCGGTTAATGGCCTCACCCATACCGAAACAAGTCCCACGGGATCTGTCCATTTTCCCACGAAATCATAAATGCCAGCTTTCCACAGGTTCAGGGCTGACAGGGTCTCATCGATGACGAAACGGTTCATGTTGGCGGACTCGATTTTCAGGTAGTGATCGATCAATTTCGGGTTCAACTCGGTGGCCTTCTGAATCGACACGTCCGTCCTGATCAAGGCCGTGGATTTCTTCGAGTTCGCCCGATAGAGGTTGAAATAAAAGGATGCCTTTTGAGAATTTAATTCGATGGCCTTGCTATTCAACGCGATCGCCTCATCGACACTGCCCATTGCCAGGTAAGCGTTGGCCAAATTCGTCATGGCCTCGGCAGCCGAGGAATCATTGGATAATACCTGCTTATAGTAATATTCGGCCTTTGAATAGTTCCCCTCCCTCTTGTTGATCAATCCCAATGTGAAGAGGATTTTTGTGTCGCGGGGGTTAGCCTGAACTCTTCGGATCAAATCCTCCTTAAGCCCATGGTCCCATGTCTCCTCGTTTGCCTCATAAATGCTCAAAAGGGGAGGCGCCGACTGATCCAGAAAATTGGAGCAGACATCCATCGTCCAGGGTACGTAGACAACCAAGATGAGGAAGAGGCCGACCATGACCCTCTCCCGCTTCTCCATATAAACCCAAAACAGAAGGGACCAATACATAAAGGCCCAAAGGAAATTCAGCTGCAAGAAAAAAGGGAGGAGAATAGCCAGCATTTTTATGATGGCCACGGTGACCTGAAAAACCTGAGCTTTAAAGTTCCTCGTTAGGCCCGCAATAAAGGACGGAAAATATTTGAGGAACAGAATGAATGAAAAGAGCAAGAAGGCCAAGAGAATTGATTGGCCGATGAGGAGGAAGAGATCCGCGAACGTTGTGAAGGCCAGCCTAAAGTTCTTGATCGATGCAACGAATCCCCTGAGGTACTCTGCTATAACCCGGTCCACCCGGAGCTTAGACTGGCTCCAATACACCCATGCAAGGGCAAAGTATCCATATGGCAATCTCGGGGACAGCGTTTTCGCCGCGTTACAGAGCGCCACTGCCTCCTCGAAGGCTCCCCTTTTCAAAGCCTCGAAACCCTCTCTAACAAGCAAGGTCGCGAATATGGGGAGATTTCGAATACCTTTATCCAATTGAACTCGATGAATCTCCTCCAACTCCTTGCTGCCAATTATCGTCTTTCCCCTACTTATGAGGTCTTTTCGTAGAAGCCAATATCGATGGATTTCCGAGGGCCGGGTGAGAGTATTGGAGCTGGCACTCTTTGCGGGTGGATCGGGGGGCCCTGATGCATAGATCCGGACGCCACTGCACAGGATGAGACAAAACACGAAAAGCAGGAGAACCCTGAATGTCCACCTCATTGATCCTACCACCCTCTTACCTCGCTCCTCACTCCAACCGATAGTTGGGAGCCTCCTTGGTTATAATTACATCATGGACATGCCCTTCTCGTAACCCAGCGGAAGTTATTCGGAGGAACTTGGTCTTTGAACGCAGCTCTTCCATGTTCCAGCAGCCCACATAACCCATCCCGGCCTTCAGTCCTCCCACGAGCTGCTGTACGCAAAAAGATAGAGCCCCTCGATACGGGATGCGGCCTTCAATGCCCTCGGGAACTAATTTGGCCTCATCGACGTCCTGTTGCAGATATCGATCTCGGCTCCCATCCTTCATCGCCTCCAGGGAGCCCATCCCCCTATATACCTTGTAACTCCTTCCTTGAAAGAGCACAATCTCCCCGGGGCTTTCGTCGGTTCCCGCGAACAAGTTCCCCAGCATCACCGAGTGGGCTCCAGCGGCTATAGCCTTCGTGACATCCCCCGAAAATTTGACACCCCCGTCGGCTATGACCGGAATGTCGGATTTTCGGGCGGCTCGAACGGAGGCCATTATGGCTGATATCTGAGGGACGCCGATGCCAGCAATGACACGGGTGGTACAGATGGAGCCTGGCCCCACCCCAACCTTAATCGCATCGACGCCGGCCTTTATTAAATCCTCCGTTGCCTCCTCCGTAGCGACATTTCCCGCAATGAGCTGACAACCCGGAAAATTCTCCTTCGTGTCCTGCACCGCTTCGATTACATCCTTGGTATGCCCGTGGGCGGTATCGATAACCAGGACATCCGCACCAGCCCTAAGCAAGGCCTCGGCCCTTGCATCCCTATCCTTACCCGGTCCGATGGCCGCTCCAACTCTCAAACGCCCCAGCTCGTCTTTGCACGAATTGGGATATTTCCTGATCTTCTCGATATCCTTAATGGTAATGAGGCCTTGGAGGTTATTGCTTTCATCCACAA
>DAOVIU010000015.1 GCA_030673585.1 Pseudomonadota bacterium
CCTCGACCACCAGGATCTTCTTCACGGGCAACCCCCTACAGGGAAACGCTCCGACCCCTACTTGATATCATAGGTCCCGTAGAAAATCAAGCCAAAACATTGTTTTGGCAAATTCCGCCGACTTACTTGCCCTTCCATTGGTCCGGGGGGGTCATATTGAAGGGATTTGCACGGGGGTTGTTTTGGGGGAATCTATTTCCTATAATCGCTTACGCATTGACAGTCAATGGGGTGGTAATTGATGGGCGAGGAGACTTGATCGCTTCCGAATTCTCCAAGCCCTTGTGTACCCAACCATATGGGATTACGCCATGTCACTTCGGAATCAGTATATCCTCGGGTTGATCTTGTTTGCCGTTGTCGATGCCATCATCCCTATCCCCTTCGCCGAAATCCTCCTCCTCTACGTCCTTATCAAGAAACCGGATTGGTTTAGGGAAATGGTCGACAGGGTCTACAGCGGAATATGAACTCAAGGTTAGTTCGATTTTACCTAGCGAATGCCGGTTTTGGCCCTCACTTCATCCATCACCTCGACGGCGATCTCCCTGCATCGACTCGCACCCTTATCCAAGGCCTCCTTTACGTAATCGAGGTTTGCTTGAAGCTCCTTTACCCTCTCTCGGATTGGGGCTAAATGGGCCATCATATCCTCATAGAGCACCCTCTTGTGGTCAACGCACCCAATGGCTGCCGTTCGGCAATCCCTGTCTATGTCTTGTAGGTCTTCCCGGCTCTTAAATCCAGTATGGATGGTAAAGATGTTGCACCGATCCGGGTTTCCCGGATCGGTCCGACGTTTTCGGGCTTCATCGGTCACCGCCGTTCGTAACTTCTCCCAGATTTCGCCCTCCGGTTCCGTCAATCCCACGTAATTATCCATGCTCTTGGACATCTTCTTCTTTCCGTCAAGGCCGAGGATCCTGGGGGTATCCGGTGAAAGGACCTGCGGTTCCGGAAAGGTTTCGCCAAATCTCCTGTTGAATTTCCTGGCGACCTCTCGGGTGAGCTCCACATGTTGAAATTGATCTTCCCCGACAGGGACGAAATGGGCCTTGTAGAGGAGAATGTCCGCCGCCTGGAGAATTGGATAATCCAAAAGCCCCATATTGATATTGTGGCGATGCTGTTTCGACTTGTCCTTGAACTGGGTCATTCGCTCCACTTCTCCAATGGGTGTAATGCAATTGAAAAACCAGGTCAGCTCCGTATGCTCCGGCACATGGGATTGTACAAAGAGGGCGCATCTATCCGGATCCAATCCACACCCCATGTTGATAATGGCCGTCTCCAGGATCCGAGACTGCATCCTACCGGGGTCGAAGTCGATGGTAATGGCGTGGTAATCGACGATACAGTAGATACACTCATAGTCATGGATCAAGGAGACCCAGTTCTGGATGGCCCCGAGATAATTACCGATGTGGATTTCCCCCGTTGGCTGAATCCCGCTAAAAATCCGCTTCATCGCACTACCCCTAATACTTGGTGGATTCCAGGACGTCATCCTCGTACATCTTCTCGAACCTTAACTTGTGTTTGGCCTCCTCTTGGGCCAACATCTGAAACAACTTCCTTAGGTCCGGATCCTGGCACTTCTCGGCCGATAGGAGGTATAGATTGTGGGATTTCTCCTCGGTCTTGATGGCGTACCGCAGAATGTCGGGATAATCCATATCCCTGCTGTACGGGACGTCCTCCAAATATTCGCTAATTTTCAAATCGGGCACTTCACCAGATGGGTAGCTCCTCAACCTCGTCACATCCCATTCTTCCAGCATTTTCTTATGCCCTCGTTCCTCCTCCGCCAGCTCTTTGAACATCTTTTCCATACCCGGCTTGGCCCGCTCGCTGGCCATCTCATAGAACGTAGCGGCATCCGCCTCTTTTCTGATTGCCTCTCGCACAATATCCTCAAACGTATCCGGCCTCATGTCGTGTCCCTTTCATTCCCAATTGCCCCCCGAAGGAAAGCCTCCCGTTGAGCCCATCCCATCGGCCATGAACTCCGACTAAGGAAATATGAAAACCAAAGCCCCCTTCGCAACGTAGGGGAAAAATTCCTCTATATCTCCGTTGAAGAGGGAAATGCAGCCCTCCGTCCAATCGATTTTGGCACGATTGACGGCCTCGGAATAGGTCCCGTGAATACCTATTCCCCCTCCTAATCCGGTACACCCGTCTTCCGTCAAGGGGAGTAACCCCTCAGCGCAGGCCTCTCTGTGCCTTTGCACATCGTCCCAGGTCGGGTAATTGAGCAGGATAAACCTCGCCCACTCCTCATGGAACCTCTTCGACACGACCCGGAAGACCCCCTCGGGCGTGCAGTTATCCCCCTCGTAAAGCTTCTGACCCTGTGGATTTTTCCCGAAAACCACCGGATATGACTTCACAAACTTCCCGTCCAGATAGAAAAAGAGCGTTCGTTTCGACTTCATGATGACGATGCTACTGGCCCTCCAGGGGCTGATCTCCCTCTCCTGGCAGATCTCATAGATGGATTTGGCATAAGCATCGGACGAGCCAAAGGCGATGAGGAAGGAAAAAAGGACGACGAAAACCTCAAAATCCCTCTTCAATTTTCTTTTGCTCCTCCTTCTCCTTCTCCTCGAAATACTTCTTGGTCTCCTCCTCTTTCTTGAAGAGTTCAACCGTATCCACCGCGGCGTATTTTATCTCACCATTCTCCTCGTAGTAGTAACCCTCCCTCCCCAAATCACGGACCACCCTCCTTTTCTTATAATTTACTGTCTCCTTGGTGTAATAGAAGAAAGGCCTGCTGCGTACGGTTTTCAAGATCTTCTCCTGCGGAATTGTGGAATTTCCGCTGCGGGACAGGGTTATCTTCAACAGGTCGTTATCCTTTTCGATCACATCGGAAAGGGAGAGGAGATCGGTGGACCTGGTGATTTCAATCCTCTTGGTGAGGCGAAAGTCATCTCGATGCTTCTCAAAGGCCTCCCATATAATTCCCAGTTGCTTCTCAAGCCGATCCCTTTCCTCAATGGACCCGAAGACCCCCCAGTCGACGATGAGCTCCTTTCCGTGACCATCGAACTTCTTCTCGTAGTCCCCTGCCGTCATTCCCCAAGGGGATGTAGGGAGGGAAAAGACAATGAAAACGAGGAGAAGAATAGGAATTCTTTTCATCCCATGCCCTTTTGCTAAAACTATATCATAAATTCCCGGCCCCATACTGCTATTTCAGTACGGAAACCTCGGGATATTCGATACGGAAATATCCCCTCAACCCACATCGGGACGGGAAAATCCATCGATCATGCATTGACGAAAACCTGATTGATCGCCCAGATCACATTTCCTCCTTTTCCTCCTTGAGGGCCTTTTCGAGTCGCCGGACCTCCTCTTGCATCCCCTCCTTCTCATCACAATATTGTAAGGCCTTCCTGAGGTGGACGAGGGCGTATCTGGCCTCCCCCCGCTTTTTGAAGTACGTGCTGAAATGTCGGTGAGAATTGCAGCGATCGCCCATTTTCCCGTAAACCATTGCCAGGCTGTAATACAGGTCGGCAATGTCTGGGTTGATCTCCTTTGCCTTTAGGTAAGAATTCAGCGCAGCTTGTGAATCACCCTTCTCCTTATAGGCGCGCCCCATGTAATAGAGGCTGAGGCTATCCCGGGGATGAATAACCAGCGATTCTCGCAGGAGGGAAACCGCTTCGTCCAGCCTTCCGTTTGAGAAATAGCAGATACCCAGCTCCTGGAGTACTCCTCCATCCTGGGGAGATTGACGCCTCGCCCGCTCGAGCTCCCCGATGGCGAGATCCATCCTCCCCATTTTCTTGTAGGCCAGGGCGAGGCCGTAGAGGGAATCCACATCAGTCGGCTTCCCCTTCAGAATGGATTGAAAATGTGTCACCGCGGTTTGGGCCTCCCTCTCCTCTACAAAGAGCTTGGCCTGAACGCGTCTCAGATCACTTCCATTCCCCTTTGAGGCCTTTGGGAAGGAATCCCGCAACCTCCCCATGAGGTAGCTAATCCGGTCCTCGGTGCCCGGATGAGTCGAGAGGTAGCTCGGAGGGGTTCCGGGGGAATGGAAGCTCATCCGATGGATTTTCTCCAGGAAAGACACCAGTCCCCACCCATCATAGCCCGCATCCGTGAAGTACTGAAATCCCAATTGGTCCGCCTCCTTTTCATCGTCACGGCCGTATTTCAATGCGAGGGATTGGGTTGCGGCAACCGAACCCGCCATTATCGCCCCTGCAGCCTCTCCCCCGACAATTACGGCGGCCAAAATTCCCGCTAAGGATGCCAAATTCAATTTCTTCGCCCTCTCCATCCTCTGGGCGATATGCCTGGCCTTGACATGGGCAATTTCGTGACCCACAACCCCTGCTACCTCATCTTCCGAGGAGGCCATAATGATGAGCCCGCTCGCCAAGAAGATGTGCCCCCCCGGGATGGCAAAGGCGTTGGGATCGGGACTCTTCACCACATAGAATCGGAACTCATAGGGAGTTGGGCCGATCTCGGAAACGATCCGCTCCCCTATTCTCTCCACATACTGCTGAACCGTGGGATCCCGGATGATCTCCAACTGCTTCTCAATCTGAAGCACCACCTTCCGCCCCATCTCCTTTTCCTTTTCCACCGATAACAGGGCATGGGCATTGGATCTCAAGATGGCCCCTGCGAGCCCGTTAAGCAGGAGGAGGGCTGCCATAACAATGCACCACTGGGGTCTCTTCTTCACTGCTATTTTCCTATGAGGGTAAGTACAAGCTTTCATGGCTGGTTTACGACGAGGTGGACGGTTTTTCCTCCTTCGCCTCCTTCGCCTCCTTCTCCTCCGGCCCCTCCTCTTTCCTCCCGAAAATCCTCGCCATGAGAATGCCGATTTCAAACAGCGCGAAGAGGGGACCCGCCATCATAAACTGCGTGGCAACATCAGGAGGGGTTAGGAATGCCGCCACGGCAAAAATCAGCAAGATTACGTATTTCCTCTGCCTGGCAAGGGTTTGGGGGCTAACGATCCCGGCCTTGGATAGGAATATGATGAAAAGGGGCAATTCGAATACGAATCCGAAGGCCAGCAAGAGCTTCGTGCTGAAGGAGAAGTACTCCTTAATGGCCAACATCGGTTGAATATTATTGGCGGCAAAGCCCAGGAGGAACTTAAACCCAAGGGGACAAACGACGTAGTATGCGAAGAGCGTCCCACCCAGGAAGAGCAGTGAAGAGAAGAAAACGAAGGGAACAACGTACCTCCTTTCCTGGCTATAGAGGCCTGGGGCCACAAAAGCCCAAATCTCGTAGAGGATAACGGGAGCGGAAAAGAAAATGCTGGCAACAAGGGAAACCTTTAAATAGACGAAAAAGGGTTCCGGAACCCCGGTAAAGATCATGGTGCCCTTCTCCCCCATGATCTTCAAGAGGGGACGCGATAAGACCTGGAAGAGCTCCTCCTTAAAGAAATAGGAGCCGATGAACCCGATGCCGACCGCGACCAAGCACTTGAGTAACCGACCCCTCAATTCACCCAGATGGGCGATGAAGGACATCTTGGATTCATTCATTGGGAACCATGTCTCCTTTATCCCCTCCCTTTTTCTCGCTCACCTCCACCTCATCTGAGCTATCCGGCGATGGAACCACCTCCTCCCTCGATTTCTCTCTCGGCGCCCCCATCGCCTCATCCCTCGATTCCCCCTCTGATTCAGCCGTTGGCTCATACCCCTCTTCCAGCCCGAACTCACCCTCCTCTTCGAGGCTAACCTCCTCCTTTATGGTGTCCGTAACGTCCTTCAGCTCCTTGGTTTCCTCCTCGAACTGTTCCTTGAGGTCGTCGGTGGCCCGCCGGAACTCCCGCATAGCCTTTCCCAAACCCCGGGCTATCTCGGGTAGCTTTTTAGGCCCCAGGATGATGAGGGCAAGGCCCAAAATGACCAGAAGCTCAGGCATCCCTATACCGAACATGTGCCCATTCTCCCTCTCATGGTTCACGAATTTATACCACAGCCCAGGCCGCATTGCAACAACCTCCCTCCCGAGACGGAATGGCTCCGGTGTTGAATTTTGGAGCAAGGGATGATATATACCTAACTAAATCCATCCGGTATGGAATCGTGGTGCTTCTGCAACAGATTCGTTACGCCGTCATACTCCTGCTGATCATCGTCATTACCGGGACCCTCGGATACACCTTCATCGAAAAATGGTCCTTCGTCGACTCCCTGTACATGACCGTTATCACCATAACAACGGTGGGGTTTGGGGAGGTAGGGGAGCTGTCGGGAATTGGGAGATTTTTTACCATTGGCCTCATCATCAGCAGCGTGGGCATCGTAGCTTACCTGGTAACCCGGGGGGCCGGGGTTGTCGTCGAGGGGGAAATCAGAAAGCTCATGGGGAGGAGGAAATTGGAAAAGGCCATCCATAGGTTGAAGGATCACTATATCGTCTGCGGCTATGGGCGCATCGGTAGCTACATCTGTGAAGAATTTAGGCACGAGGGCCTTCCCTTCGTGGTTATCGAGAAGGACGAGCACGTAATCCGGGGCATGGAGGAAGAAGGATTGGTCTACATCAGGGGGGATGCCACCGATGAGAAAACCCTCATCGATGCCGGGGTTGAAAGGGCGAAGGCCCTGATAACAGCGGTGGCCTCCGACGCCGAGAACCTATACATTACCCTTACCACCAGGGGGTTAAACCCGAACCTCTATATCCTCAGCCGCGCCAGCGAGGAGAAGGCCGAGAGGAAATTGACCTCCGCAGGGGCAAGCAAGGTAATCTCCCCATACCTTATCGGGGCCCATCGGATGGCCATGGCCATAATCCGACCCGCCGTTGTCGAATTAATGGAGATCGCCATGAAGCGGGAAAGTTTGCAGCTCCAGCTGAAGGAGATCAAGGTCAACGATACGGCGAACCTCCCCGGGACTACCCTCAGGGAATCGGGTATCCGGAGCACATTGGACCTGATCGTTGTGGCCATCAAAAAGGAAGATGGAAGCATGATCTTCAACCCGGGCTTTAACACCTCCATCGCAAAGGGCGACACCCTGATAACGCTGGGGCAGAATGTGAACCTGGACAGGTTAGCAGAGCTCGTCAAATTCGAGGAACTGAAGGGCATTCCATAGAGAGGTGGAATCCACACGGTGAGAACCCAGGTCTTTATCAACGTTCCCTACGAAATGTTACTGGCTCGGCTCGATTTTGCCATCCAAAACCGCTTGCTCCCGGAGATCTATTTCGACGGAAACGCCCTGGACACTGCCCTCCCGGGGGATATAGAGCGCCTCGCCAAGACCCTTGCCGAACACGAGATCGACGTTGCCCTTCACGGCCCCTATATGGACCTCAGCCCCGGAGGCGTTGACGCAAAGGTGAAGGATGTTACCCTCGAAAGGATACGGAAGACCATGGATCTGGCCGCTCTCTTCAAACCGAAAACGGTCGTTTTCCATCCAGGGTACGACCGGTGGCGTTTCGAGGGATACCGTGACCTCTGGTTAAGGAATAGCATCGAGGTCTGGAAGCCCGTCGCGGGGAAAGCTGAGGAGATAGGCACAATCGTGGTTATTGAAAACGTCTTTGAGGAGGGACCCCAGATTTTGAGGAACCTCATCGCGGCGATCGATTCCCCAAACTTCCGCTTCTGCTTCGATACGGGACACTATTTCCTGTTCAGCAAGACCCCCTTGTCCCAATGGTTCGATCTTTTGGGCGAATGTATCGTCGAAGTTCATCTCCACGACAACCACGGAACCATGGATGACCACCTTCCTTTGGGCGATGGGAAGATGGATTTCGACGAATTCTTCGATCTCCTTGGACACATTATCCCCCACCCCATCTTCACGGTGGAACCCCATAAAGAAGCCCATCTGTGGAGCAGTATCAGGGCGGTGGAGAAATATTTCTCATAATCCCTATCCGCTAATATTGCAGCGACAGGAAAGTACCATGCCCCATCGCATTGAAATCGGCCTGAAAAACGGGATGCGCGATGCCCTCGGGGAAAAGCTCAAGAAGAGGATTCTGGAGGACCTGGGCTTAGAGGTCCAATCCGTCAACACCATCTCCGTCTACACCATCGATGCCGACCTTTCCCCTGGGCAACTGGAAAAGGTGGCGAGCGGTCCCTTCTCCGACCCCATCGCTCAGGTGTATTCCATCGATCGACCCCTGGCTCGATGCTTCGATTGGCTCATCGAGGTGGGTTTTAGGCCCGGTGTAACGGACAACGTGGGAAAAACGGGCAGGGAGGCCATCGAACTGAGATTGGGCCTGAAACTGAAGGAAGAACAGAAGGTATATACATCCATTCAGTACCTCATCAAGGGAAACCTGAAAAGGCCCGAGGTGGAAAAAATCTGCACCGGCCTCCTGGTAAACCCGTTGATCCAGCGCTTCGAAATGATTCCCCGCCACCTGTGGAATGACGAGAAGGGACTCGAACCCGCCGTTCCCAGGGTGAAAATAGACCCGGAAATCCAGGTACAGGAGATCGATCTCAAAAGAGACGACCAGGCCTTGCTCGAGCTCAGCCCCGAGAGGCTTCTCGCCCTGAGCTTGTCCGAGCTGAAGGCCATTCAGGCATACCTGAAAAGGGATTCCGTCCTCCGAGAACGGGGGAAATTCGACCTGAGGAGGAAGATCACCGATGTGGAGCTTGAGGCCCTGGCACAAACGTGGTCGGAACACTGCAAACACAAGATCTTCAACGCCCTCATCGAATATACCGACGAAAGGGGTGAAGTGGAGGTTATCGACAGCCTCTTCAACACCTACATCAAGGGGTCAACGGAGGAAATCAGAAGGCAGAAGGGAAGGGATGATCCCTGCGTATCCGTCTTCGACGACAACGCGGGGGTTATCAGGTTCAATGACTCCCACAACCTGGTTTTCAAGGTGGAGACCCACAATACCCCTTCCGCCCTCGACCCTTACGGTGGTGCTCTGACCGGCATCGTGGGAGTTAACCGGGACCCCTTCGGTACGGGAAAGGGAGCCAAGCTCATCTTCAACGTCGATACCTTCTGCTTTGCACCGCCCGACTATTCCAAACCCCTCCCTCCGAGGCTCTTTCATCCCAGGAGGGTCTATGAGGGGGTGAGAGAGGGCGTGGAGCACGGAGGCAACAAGAGCGGTATTCCCACCATTAATGGATGTGTCGTCTTCGACGATCGGTATGCGGGCAAGCCATTGGTTTATTGCGGGACCGGCGGAATCATGCCCAGGGAGATTCGAGGGGAGCCCAGCCACCTGAAGAACCCGGAGCCGGGCGATCTAATCGTCATGACCGGGGGACGAATCGGAAAGTACGGGATCCATGGGGCTACCTTCTCCTCCGAGGAGCTCCATGAAGAATCCCCAACCGCCGCCGTTCAAATTGGGGATCCCATTACCCAAAAGAAAATGACGGAATTCCTGCTGAGGGCTAGGGATTTGGGATTGTATCGCTCCATTACCGATAACGGGGCGGGCGGGCTTTCGTGCTCCGTGGGGGAGATGGCCCGCCACATCGGTTGCCGGCTCGAACTGGAAAAGGCGCCGTTGAAGTATGCCGGGCTCGACCCGTGGGAAATCCTACTATCCGAAGCCCAGGAAAGGATGACCCTGGCCGTACCCCCCTCGAAGATTGAACCCTTTCTCCACTTAGCCGAGAAGATGGATGTGGAGGCCACGGTCCTGGGAGAGTTCACCAACACGGGCAAGTTCCACGTGCTGTACGTGGGGAGAACCGTTGGGTATCTGGATATGGAATTCCTCCACGGGGGAGTCCCCAAGATGAGGCTGAAGGCCAAATGGGAACCCAAGGCTTTCCCAGAGCCCCAATTGCCAGTGGACGAAGATCTCACGGAGACCCTACAAGGGATGCTCTCCCGGTTCAACATCTGCAGCAAGGAGTACGTCATCCGTCAATACGACCATGAGGTTCA
>DAOVIU010000134.1 GCA_030673585.1 Pseudomonadota bacterium
TTAATCACTTGTTCGGCTAGATAGCCGTTTGCGAACTTCCGAGGGAGTATTGATTTTCAAGATGAATCAGCCGGTTTGGACCCAACCCTGAATATCATCGATTTCAATCGCAATTCGATAGTTCTGGCCAGGGTGGTGACTATCGAATACAGTTAAATATCTTGCATTTTCTTGTCCGGCCGGTTTACTCTGTCTGATCTAATCATCGAAGGCCACCGGCGCCATAGTGTCGTGCCAGTCTCACTTCGCAATCCAAACAACAAACAATAGCCTCATCAAACTCCTCTGTGTATTTATTAGAGTCATATTCCAGTATTCTCCATCCCGGAGGGAGGCCCTGTTTTTTCCAATCGATTTCTTTCCTACACCAGTCACATTTATAAATCATTTCAAAAACCTTACTTATTTCATGACCTATTCGATCGCTTATTTAACTATAAAAAAAGGAAAAATTTAGAAAAGTCAATAAAAATCTATATCTTACCTCCAAGTACAAGACGAAATAACCAGCCTATTAGCTCTACCACGTCTATTGATTTGCGATTGAAATCTAATACGGATCCAGGATCAGCGAATTTGCATGGTCAGAAAGGTAAAGCGCGCCCCCCTTTACCTAGTCGGGTGCATCCTCCTTGTGAAAGTAAGATAACCTCCGGTCTGGTCGGGACTCCTAAAGGTATTTCCAGCATCTTTCGATGTGCTCATCCGGGAGTTTTCTCGTCAAAAGGCTTACCACTATCGCCAGCATAAATGAAATCGGCAGCGCGACGAACTGGGCGTCGATCACCGTCCAGGGAAATCCGGCCAAGGTTGACTTCCCGAAGAGGTAATCGGCAATACCCAGGGCACGAGCCTCCTTGGCATGGAAAAAACCCACCCAGATCATACTGACGATGAACCCCCCCAGGACGCTGGTAATCGCACCGGCCTTGGTCATTCCCTTCCAATAGAGGCCGAAGAGAAAGGAGGGAAGGAAAGTGGCCCCGCAGAGGCCGAAGAAAATGGCAGTGGCCACGGCGATGATGCTCGGGGAAAAGACCAACGCGAAGGTGATACATAGTAGGATACTCAAGGCGATCCCCAATCGGGTAATGAATACCGTCGCCTCCCCGTGCTCAATCCTCTCCCCCCTAATTCCCTTCTCAAAAAAATCTCGCCCCAGCGAGGTCCCTCCCACGTGATACTGGGAGCTGAGGGTCGACATAGAAGCCGCCAGCATGGCCAAAAGGAACAGCGTTGCAAACCAACTCGGCATGATCTTTCCGACATACAGGGGCATCACCTTGTCGATATTTCCCCCCGCCATGGTAATGGCAATCTTTCCGAAGGCCTTGTAGAAGATGACGTTGGTGAGGTTGCCCACGGTGAAGGCAATCCCCGTCATAGCCAAGATGAAAATTCCCCCAACCAGAACGGCCCTGTTTAACTCCCGATCTCGCTTTACCGTCATAAAGCGGAGGACCAGCTGTGGTTGAGCCAAAACGCCGATACCCACGCCACAGATGATGGTGGAAATGAGGATCCACCAGTAGGGGGAACCCAACCTAGGCATCTCCGTCCACCCTCGATGACCCAGTTTACTCAACTTCTCGGGGACCAGATATGTCATATCCGCCAGGAATTGATGCGCGGGAATCACTCCCCCGGCCAATGCATAGGTGTAAACGAGAAGGACGATCATCATAATTAACATGATGGTTCCCTGGAAGGCGTCGGTATACATTACCCCTTTCAAGCCTCCCCAAATGACATACAGTGCCAGGATAAGGGAAAAGGCCAGTACCCCCACTGCGTAGGGGACGTGGAAATACACCTCGATAAACCGGGATATGCCGATCAACACCGCAGCCGCGTAGATGGGCATGAACAGGAAGATAACGATACCCGAAAACCCTTGGATAAAGGCCGATTGATAACGCCTTCCGAGAAGTTCCGGAAAGGTGTGGGCATCTAAGACATGGCCCAATCTCCTGGTTCGCTTCCCGAAAATGGCGAAAGCGACGAATATCCCGAAAAAGATATTCATCCAGGTTAACCAAAGGATCCCCATCCCGAAAAGAGATGCGGCCCCTCCGAATCCAATAATGGCAGAGGTACTGATGAAGGTCGCCCCATAGGACATAGCCATTATATATGGGTGGACCTCTCGCCCAGCGATCATGTAGTCAGCCGCCGTCTGGGTCTCGCGCCATCCCTTATATCCCAAATAGCCGACGATGAGAAAATAGATGATGACCAAGACGACGCTCAAAGTCATTGCTTACCTACTCATCTGAATACGTCTGATAAAAAGGTCCCTCAGAACTGCTCCTCGATCTCCCTCTCCTCCTTGGCCCACTTTATTATTTCCGCCTCATCCTCTTCCTCGATCCCTCTATTCCACATAGCGATTCCATAGATAATGCACAGGATCGCCGATAGTATGCAGAATAGATAAGCCAACCAACAACCCAATCCCGAAATACCAAACATTTCCCTTCCTCACCCATCAACCGGAATCAAAGAAAATAGGGCGAAACAAGAATCGCGCGTTGATTTCGCATGATATGTCCAGGCTTTTCAGGCCGGACCTTTGGGCTCCTCAAGCATGGCCGAAACCCTATATCCCTTGGCCTCCAATTCCTTGACGATGGCCGTGGCATCCGTCGATTCCAACCTCATGACCACCATTCTCCTGTCCCCGCTCGTTTCCGAAGGACACGAAACGAAGCTGATAATGTTAGCTCCGTGCTTCTTTATGATCTGGGTAACCCTTGCTAAAACCCCCGCTCTATGCTCCAGATCAAGGCTGAGCCTCGTCCCCTTCTCCCTTATGCCCATAATCTCAATGAGGGCCTCAAAGATATCCGACTCCGTGATAATCCCCACCAGGCTCCCCGTCTCGGGGTCAACGACGGGGAACGATGCCACCTTGTATTTCCTCATGTTCACGGCCGCGACCTCGATCGGGGTATCAGGGGTAACGTTGAAGGGATGTTCCGTCATAATCTCCCCCACCTTCATCTTTGATAGGAGATAGTTAAGCTCGTGGACGGAAAGGGTTGTGGCACCGGATGGAGAGGCCTTCAGCAAATCGCTCTTTGAGACAATTCCCACCACCCTCCTTCCGTGTAATACGGGAAGGTGTTTGATACCGCGATTCCTCATAAGCTCCTGGGCATCGGGAATAGATGTATACCTTCCCACGGTAATGGGGTTCTCGGTCATCCACATTTTCACGTACATCCCTACCCCCCAAATGTGAAAGGACCCGGGATCTCCTTTGCTTGGGAAGCTCTATTTTCGGTAATCCCCTGCTCCATCCTTTCTTGGTCATGCCGTAACACCGAGATACGTTTCCAAGACACCTATGCTCTCCTTGAGTTGCTGGGTTGTACCTTCGAACTTAACCGTGCCTTTGTCGATGATGTAATGGCGATCTGCGACCTCCAAGGCCATTTTCACATTCTGTTCCGCGAGGATGAGGGCAACACCTTCCCCCTTAATCTCCTCAATTGTTTCCTTGATTTCCTTCACGATCAACGGAGCAAGGCCCTCGGTGGGCTCATCCAAGAGGATCAACGCCGTCTTTCCCAGTAAGACCCGAGCAATAGCCAGCATCTGTCTTTCCCCTCCGCTCAAGTGTCCCCCTGGCTGTTTTCTCCTCTCCTTCAATATGGGGAACTTCTCGTAAACCCTCTCCAACTCCTTCTTCTCGCGTACCTCCAGTTCTGTCTTCAGCATGGCCAGCCTCAGGTTCTCCTCCACCGTCAGGGTTGGGAGGATTTGCTTCCCCTGGGGTACCAATTTGATTCCCAGTTGAAAGATTTCGTGGGGCGGTCTCCCCGCGATCTCTATGTCATGAAAGGTGATTCCCCCTTCCCGTGGTGGCGTTAGCCCCATGATGCTGCGGATGGTTGTGGTCTTTCCGGCTCCATTGCGTCCAAGCAGTGATACAACCTCCTTCTCCTGAACGTTGAGGGAGATCCCATGGAGGATATAACTCGGACCATAATAAGTATGAATATTTTCAACCCGAAGCACTACAATCCTCCTAAATAGGCTTCCCGAACGCGTGGATCTTTCTCCACTTCTTTCGGTGTCCCTTCGGCGATCTTTTGACCATAGTGCATTACAAGGACGGTATCCGAAACGCTCATAACCACATCCATTTTGTGTTCGATGAGGAGGATTGTCAAATTCTCGGTAAGTTTATCTATGAGCCGAACGATTGCTTGGGTCTCCAGGGAAGACATCCCTGAAGTGGGTTCGTCTAACATGAGGAAGTCTGGTTCAATCGCCAGGGTAATCCCGATTTCGAGGTGTCTCTGATCCCCGTAAGATAGGTTACGAGCCAATGAGCCCTGGTACTCGATCAATCCGATCTGATTCAAAATCTCCTTAGTCTTCCAATTAGTATCATTAAGGCTGGATACCGGTGTGAAATAGGACGATCTCTTCTTGTCCTTCTGCTGCACACCAAGTCGCACATTCTCAAAAACCGTAAGGTTGGGGAAAATGTTTGTGATTTGAAAGGATCGGGCTAAACCCCTCCGTGCGATAGCATTTGGAGAGAGGTTAGTAATATCCTCTCCCTTGAACTTCACCCTGCCCATTGTAGGGCGGGTTTTCCCACTGATCACATTAAAAAGGGTTGTTTTCCCCGCCCCGTTCGGTCCAATGATGGATTTAAGCCTCCCCTTTTCCACCTGAAGATCAAACCGATTGACGGCGAACATGTTCCCAAAGGCTTTTGTTATTCTCTCCATCTCCAGAATCAACGCCATTGCGTGATCACTCCTCATCTTCCCTGCCCGTATCCGTTCCAGGCGCAGGGAGATTGTCTTTCAATTTTCGAGATAATTCCCGCTCAATGGTCGGATTTCCCTCTTTCAAAAGATTCGCCGTTGTCTTTTTGCCCTCCCGTGGCTCCGCGCGCCAAAGGCCGCGCAGAAGGGCCGGAATAACCTTATCTCGAAAAGTCTCGTAAAGCCCGACGATCCCCCGTGGGGAATAGATGACAAACCCCACAAAGATAACCCCCAGGATAAGCCGCCAATGTTCGGTGTAGGAGCTTATGAGATCTTTGGAGAAAAGAAATATCATTGCACCGATTATGGGGCCGTAAAGGGTCCCCATGCCGCCGAAAAGGTTCATCACAAGGACTTCTGCCGAGATAAACCAGTGAAGGACATCCGGATCGACAAACCTGAGGAGTGCGAAAAGGGATCCTGAGACCCCCCCGATTATTCCAGAGATAACAAA
>DAOVIU010000212.1 GCA_030673585.1 Pseudomonadota bacterium
ACACCTCTTAACCTCCCTCTCCTCCTTCACAATGTCATAGCCGTTCACCAGCGCCGTCCCTTCATTGGGCAAGAGCAAGGTACACAAGGTCTTGATGAGGGTCGTCTTTCCAGCCCCGTTGGGACCCAAGAGGCCGAAAACCTCTCCCCCCTTGACCCGGATATTAACACCATCCAGGGCCATGATTTCCCTTTTTTGGAATGGGTGTATGATGATTTCGTGGTAGCGTTTGATCTGGGGATATCTTTTGGTCAGGTCGAATGTTTCTATGATGTGGGACATCTCAGAAAAAGCTCTCGGGCACGATAATGGTATCCTGGGGCAAAACCGGATCGTCCAACTTCACGCGAACCTTAATGGTCTTCTCTCCCTTCTTCCTTCTAATCTTAATCCTCCTCTTGGAGGCCTTGTCCGTAAATCCTCCTGCCATGATAACCGCCTTCAGTACCGTGGTATCCCGCCTCAATTTATAACTGCCCGGGCCTTTCACCTCCCCGAAGATGAAGTAATACGCAGCCTTGGGAACGAAGATGGTATCCCCGCCCTCAATCCTGATGTTATCCTCCGGCCTTCCTCCCAGGAGGCCCTCCACGTCCAAACGGATAATATCCTCCTTCTTCGCCTCGTCCGGGGTAACTGGCTTATCGGGCAATCTTTCAGATGGGCGGACAACCTCAATAATCCACCCCGCATTATCCGATACTCCTCCCGCCCTCGAGATGATCTCAATCAGGGACGTCTCCTTCTCCAGGGAATAGGTTCCAGGAGATCTCACCTGCCCCAACACATAAACCTTCTTGCTCTCATACCCCTTAATGCGGATGCTGACGTAGGGATTGATGAGGTATCCAGCGGAAAGCAACTGCACGAGCCTCTCTTCCACCTCCTTGATGGTGAGCCCTGCCGCCTCAACACCTCCGATAAGGGGAAAGGAAAACGTTCCCTTCTCAGAAACAACCACCTCTCTGCTCAAATCGTCATGTCCCCACACGTTGATGGAGAGGACATCCCCTGCCCCGATGGTATACTCCCCAATACCGGGATTTTTGGATACCTCCTTCCTCGTGGCAACCCTTTTCTCCGGAGTTGTAACCCTTTTCTCCGGAGTTGTAACCTTTTTTTCCGGAGTTGCAACCCTTTTCTCCGGAGTTGCAACCCTTTTCTCCGGAGTTGCAACCCTTTTCTCCGAAATTTTCCCCTTGCTCTGCCCTTTTCTCACCGCGCTATGGATGCTTATCCGAAGGGCATTCCCCGGCCCAATGGTCACGGTATATGCCTTGCCCTATGCCACGGCATCTTCCGATACGGGATACCACTCTTCCCCATCAACCCTCCACTGGCCGTTTTCCCGCCTGAAACTGAGCACCCCCACCCCCACGTCCTGGAATCGTCTTGAATTTGCCCTGCGTAAGAAGGTGGTGGTGATGATTCCGTCATCTCGTTTAAAAACCCTCACATCATCTATGGTAATATCCACCCGTTCGGAGCGGCCTTTCTTCCCAGCTTTCGGCAATGGGCTACCATAACGGGAAAGGTAGTAATTTAACCCCTTCCGTTCCAACTCCTCTCTCCAACTCTCGATCAATTCCACTACGACCCCGTCATCCCCCTTTGGGGAACCCATCACCTGAGCTACCATTGAAGGGGAAACGGGTAGAAAGAGGAAAACGCCGATGATAAGCGTTACGAGGATAAGTTTTTCCCGCATGGAATACCCCAATACCCAGCCATGAACTGAACCGTTCCGCCGGGATTGAATCCCAGCGGTCACACCCCTTACAGGCTCAACGGCACAAAACCGGAAATGAGATTCTCTCTGTAGTCCTCGTTATCGAAATTTGAATCGAGGTTCGTAAAACGGTATTTTACCCCTAATTTTATCCACCTCTGCATCTGATAGTCAATCCCGACCCACCCCCTCCACACGTGATCCCTCCTCTTTTTTCCCAGGACTCCCGGGATCAGGTCATCGTAGAGATAGCGGTCGTAGATGTAGTCCCCCCCGATGCCCCCCGTGAATTTCCGGTAGGTATGTCGCAAGGTAGCCCATACCTGATTCGAGACATACGAGGAACTGAATCGAAGATTATCGTCTGCTTTAGAGGTGTCCAGAACGTCTCGAAGCGCGCTCAGGGTAAAGATGGTCCGACTCGTTATTTCATGGGAGATGTCGGCCGAAACGTATAACGCATCGTCCCTTCGGTTGAGGACATAGTAGTCCCTTACTACATACCCTCCCCTCACGGCCCCCCTGGTCTTGGGGGTTATGTCCCACGTGATTCCGGAATTAATTACGTTCGAATAACTATTGTCCCTGGTCCTAAGCTTTCTGTAGTCGGTGGCCGAATAGGTGTATTCCACGAGCATGGACGTTCTCGCCAAAATGCGAAACCGAAGGGATCCCGCAAGGGTGTTCGTATCGAAATTATCGACCTCGTCGCTGCGGTGGTTGTAATCCTTGAGCTGATGAGCGTATTTTACGCCGAGGCTAAATCGGTCCAGGAAGGTATACGTGCTCTCAATCCGGGCTTGGTTGTAAATATACGGGGCGGTCCTATCACCCTCGAAATCGGGGGGATCCGCCCCGCTGGTGATTTTGTCGCCGACCTTCAGCCTAAACCCCTTGGGCAGGTCTAAATCGAGGGCCGCATCGGCGGACTGAACGAAGTAGTCTGCCTCGCCATAGGTCCCATACCTGGCAAAATCAGCCTCGTAGTTGAGATAAAAACCGTGGCGCCCGATGGGCCTCATCCTCAACTTAACGCCCGGGAGAACGGAGAAATAGAAGTCCGCCTTCTTATCGCGCTTCGTAAGAAAGACGTTATCCGTATAGCTACCACGGGCGATAACGTAAGGTGTGATGTTCAATGGCCCGAGCCGAATACTCCCGTATATATCGTACGGAAAGCCAAGAAGTGCCGTCACTATCAAACCGATGGAAACAAGTCTCAAACCCCCATTCCCCCCACCATTCGCCCCGTTATTTTTTTGCGAATTAACCACTCCTACATGCTATTCGGAAGCGCTGGCCACGTTACCCCCACCACCTCCCTTTGGAATGGTAATCCTACCCCCCGATAAGTAGTCGGATAGGGCCATCGCCTCCGGAACGGTGATCTCTCCCACGTATCCTACGTTCATCTTGAGCCAGAGGCAGTAATCGTTCACCGCCGCAACCAAAACCACCTCGCCCGTTTCGATACAGCCCTTCTCATACGCCTCTTGTACCGAACAGCGCACCTCCTCTATCTCCCTTTGGGTGATAAGATCATAGGGCTCGTCAACCCTCCATCCCCCCCTCGGAGAGATGCCGAGGGCGGCCAATGCCACAAAGGATTGATCGCAGTCCAAAGCCTCTCCTATGCCCAAAACCCTGCATAGGTAAACGGCGAAATCACACCGGGAAATTTCGCACCCCACACACTCCGTCACCCTGGGTCCCTCACATTGTGGAACCCCACCGAGTCGAGCCATTTCCCTTTTGCAGTATTCGCGCAGCCCCTTGGTCAGCTCAGAATAGTCCGCCGCTACCAGCCCATCAGAAATGGCTTTCCCCGTCTCATAAAGTACCTCCACCAATTCATCGGCGCCAATGGGAAATGAGGGGTCACCTTGATTCCATCCAGCCCCAGGGGAAATGCCAAGCCCATGTAAAGCCACGGATGCCTGATCATAGCTCAAGTTCGATCCGAGATGCAACCCTTTTCCCAGGAAAAGGGCTAGATTTCGATGCGATATGGGAACCCCGCCACACTTGCCCAATGCCGCCGCCATCAATGGTGGAACCACCCATTTTCCCTTAACTTCGGGCTCCCGCCTCTCTTCCTTCGTTACGGGCGGCTTCTGTGCCAAGGGCTTCCGCTCTTTCCGAACAGTCTCCTTTCTCAGGGCCATGAGCTCCCGCTTGTAACGCTCCAGCTCCTTGCTCTTCTCCTCCCATCGGCCTTTCCAACCCTCAATCGTTCTATCCTTAGCCAGGAGCTCCTGTTTCAGCTTCCGAACCCTCGCCTCAAGCTCTCTGCGGCGAGCCTCTCGGGCCTTTTCGGCGCGGGTCTGCTCTGAAATCCTTGTTTCAACCGGGACCTCACCGAGGGTAATATCAGCCTCCTCCACTAAAGTC
>DAOVIU010000180.1 GCA_030673585.1 Pseudomonadota bacterium
GAAGGGGTTCCCCTTACCGCTTGAGCTCCGAGAGAATCATTCTGGCGGTGAAGGAGCCCGAGATGGCCGCTCCGACGATTCCGTGGGAGGGCCGGGTATAGTGCCCCGCTAGGTAGAGCCCCTTGATGGGGGTTCGATTCGAGGGCCTGTAGCGGCCGAATTGCTTTGGGGTAGCTGACAAACCGTACATCGCTCCCCGCTCGTTGGCGGTGTACCTTTCCAGGGTGATGGGGGTCGCCGCCTCATAAAAGAGGATTTTTCCCTTCAACCCGGGGACCACCCTGGATTCCACGTAGGTGATGAGCCTTTGGGCCATCTCCTTCTTAATGGCCTGATAAGACCGGCGGTTAGTCCTGTTCCACCCGTTCCGATACCCATAGGGGGCCAAGCAAAGCAATTTAACGGCATGAGCTCCTTCCGGAGCCAGGGATGGGTCGATCAGGGAAGGTACGGTCATGATTAACGTTGGGTTTTCCGGGATCTCGTCCTTCCTGAGCATCCTGTACTCCTCCTCCAGGTCAGAGATGGATCGGAGATACGTGAAGAAGGGGAGGGAGTTGATCTCAGCATCTGCCCTTACCCCCAGGTAGACGATGAAGTTGGAAAGGGAATATTCGAGGCGATTCAATTTTTTCGCAAAGGAAGATGGTGATGCTTCGGAGAGGAGCCTTCGGTAGGTCTGATGGAGGCCCACATTGGAAATGACCATGGGGGCTTCGATCACCTCGCCCTCGTGGGTAACTACCCCTGTGACCTTATTCCCCTGGGAGAGGATCCTCGTGGCCTCGGTCCGATACCTGATCCCACCCCCTCTTCGCTCTATGGAGTCTGCCAGGGCCTTGGATATGACTCCCATCCCCCCCTTGGGATAGTAAGCCCCCGTCGATATGACCTTATTGAGGAAGGTTGCTACGAAGAGGAAGGAGAGCCGGGAGGGCGGAACCGTTACCGGAAGGGACGACAAGGCTATCTTGAGTTCGTGTCCCTTAAAGAGGCGGTCGAGGATAGCCTTGTGGCTGGTTCCGCTGAGGCGAACCAAATTCCTGAAGAAAAGGGGGAAGAGGGCCTTTTCATACCATTTGATCCGGGAAAGGGCCTTCACCTCAGCTCCGATCCTCGAGATAGTCCTCTCGTAATGATCTATCCCCCGTTTCTCCTCGGGGAACATCGCTTTTAGCCGTTCGGTATAGTGGTTGAACCCTCCCGTCGGAAGGGCGATTTCAAAGCCCGGATAGATATTTCGGATACTATCGATCCTCTTGAATTCCAGGTGAACGTCGACCTCCCTGAGCAGGGCGTCGAATTCCCCACCGGGCTCACATCCTCCAACGAAGACCCCGGTGGCATCGAAGGTAAACCCATCTTTCCGAAAGGAGACTACATATCCCCCGGGCTGAGACCCCTTTTCCAGGAGCAGTACCTTTAGCCCCCTCTTCGCCAACAAGGCCCCGGCGGTAAGCCCCCCCATACCCGTCCCGATGATTACGACGTCATAGCTCATTGCTTCGCCTTTCCCTTCCCTCGGGGTTCAGAAAGATAACCAGCAGCGGCGGCAGAAGGAAAAGGGAGGCCAGGAGGCAAGACCCAACTCCTAGGATGATGATCCACCCCATGGAGGAGAGGACCCTGTACTGGGCTATAACCAGGGAACCAAACCCGACCATGGTGGTGAACGAGGTCATGGCCACTGCCCTCCCCGTGTATTGAACTGCCCCGTGAATATCGTAACGGGAGCCCTCCAAGTATCGATGAATGATGTGAATCCCGTCGTCGATGCCGATGCCAACGACCATGGGAATGACCACTCCATTGATGTAATTGATCTTCCATCCCAACAGGGACGTCAGCCCAAGCATCCAGGTGAGGCCCACGAATAAGGGGATGAGGGCTAACATGACTACCCTCCACTGCCTGAAGTGGAGGTAGAGGAGCGAGACCACCGCAATGATGGCGAGGGGGGCGATTACGAGCAAATCCCTCCTTACCATCCTGAAGAGGTCGATATTGATGAGGTCGAGACCCGTGATTCCAGCCCCCCCGTCAATTGTCCTCAGATCCCTCTCCAACTGGACCAGGTCCAGGTGATCCCCCTTGTACAGAAGCGTTGTGACGCCCTTATGGATGCCCTGCTTTTGCACCAGGGAACGGTTAATCCATTTCGCCAGGGGGGAGGATTGCAGCCTGTGGATAATGGTTTCGGGCATCATGGGAAGGTAGTCATCGCGAGGGGTGGATAAGCTGCTCATCCATAGGAGAGTTTTTTCGAAGGGATCCAGCTTGAACCCTTGATCCGCCAGTTCGGTGAGAAGGCTCTCTCGAGCTCTGGTGAAATCGATGGATTGTCGAAGCACCTGTCTCCTTTTTTGCTGCTCCTCGGCCGAGGGGACGAGATGGCTGAGGGAGGAAATGGAGAGGATTTGTCCCCGTTTTCGGTATTCCCGTATCTTCTCGATCAAGGATTCTTCCCTTCTAAGGAGGCTGTTCAAATCGTCGTCCGCTAACACCACGAATGCTTCGCGGTTTCCCCTGGGAAACATCCGTTCCAGGTGGGCATAGACCTCCGTGGCCTCGATTTTTTCCGGCCCCAGGCTCCGCAAGTCCCCCTCGAATTGGATCCGCAGGGCGAGGACGCAGAAGAAGGCGGTGATAAGGGAGAAGGCGATAATGAAGAAATGGGGATGTCTTTGCAAAGACCCGGAAAGGACCTTCAGCCCGAAACCCCTGAGCGGCCGATAGACATAGGGATCCTTTCCCCTCGAGTCCCTCCAGGCGAGAAAGGAAGGAAGGACGAAATAGATGCTGAGGAGGCAGAAAAAAAGGCCCGCTGCCACCAATCCCCCGAGTTCCATGATGCCCTCAACCCTTGCCAACAACAGGGTACAGAAGGCCAGTATGGTGGTTGTCCCCCCCGTCAACACACCGGATCCGGTTTTCGTCAGCGCCTTTTCCGTGGCTTGCGGGACATCCAGGCCAAGCGCCCTCTCGGAATGGTACCGGTCATAGAGGTGTATTGCGAAATCGATTCCAAGCCCGATCAAGATGGCCGCGAACGCGCTGGTCAAGATGTTTAACCGTCCGATGAACAGTGCTGCCATGGCGAGCGTCATTTGTACTCCAACGAGAAGGGGAAATCCCACGAAGAGCAATGTGATGAGTCGGCGATAGGCGAAAAAGAACAGCGCCAGGACTAAGGCAAAAGCCGTTATCATGGAGGACTGCATATCCAGGCGGAGGCCCGTTGCCTTCTCCAGGGCGATGGGATGACCCCCGGTATACTGGACGGATACCTCCGGCCCTAAATCGAGAAGGGGCTCTATGGCCTGCAGAAGCTTCCGGGAGAAGGCCAGATCAGCGGCCGGTCGGACGGGATCAGCGATAATCAGCAGGGACCGATGATCTTGGGAGAGGAAGTATCCGCTTCCATAATCGACGGCAAACCCCCTCGCCCCGTGTTGGATGTGATCCATGAGGATCTCCCTGAGCCCGAGGGGGTCAAGGGTGATGAATTCCTTCCAGGGGAGGGAGGCCTGGCTGAGCAACATCGCCCTGTTTTGGCGAACCTGTTTCCCGATGGCCTCATCGGTTAGCTTTTGGGAGAGTGCGGGGACATCCTCCTGATCGAGGAAGAGCTCGGGATTCTCCAGGAAAAGTCGGAGAATGGGCTTTAGCCCCTCGTAATCGCCGGCCTCGAGGGTTCGGAATTGAACCGATCCCAGAGCCTTCTCCCCATCCACCCGAATCTCCCTCAATTCCACCACGAGGGACTCGGCGGCTCGAATAAGGTCTTGGGTTGAGGTGTCCTCTCGCCCGGTTACCATGAAGAAGAGGTGATCCATGGTGCCGAAATCCTTCAGGTTGTCCAGGAAGAGCTTGAGGGGTCCCTCCTTTCTCTCGATCAGGCCGAAGATGTCCGTCTTAAACTCCAAGCCCCCCGTGATCAAAAAAGAGGCGATGAGGATTATCAGAAACACTGCCAGGACGGCCCGATATTTCGATAAGGCGATGTGGGCAATCTTCTTTAGGGGCCCGTTTTCCACGTGGAGGCTACCTTTCTGGCTGCATTAATGGGGAGGAATGGTGCTGATTATTTCTCCTTCTCCAAGCCGAGCGAAAGCCAACGTTCATGGGGCCGAATATCTGTATGGACCTATGAACCTTGAGGGTCCTCCTGAGGATAGAACTCCAGGATAGGAAATTCGCGTTGAGCCATTCATATCCCTCCTTGAGTTCTTCAACGCTCATGCCCATGGGGCGAAAGGTGACATGTTCCATATCGTACCTATCCCAGTCGTCCGTCAATATTCGGCCCTCCCTTTCCAGCCTCGTGCGGAGGGGAGTACCTGGGTAGGGGGTCAGAATGGGAAAGATGGCCCCATCGATTCTCGTTTCGTTACAGAAATCCAGGATCCGCTTAAAGCTATCCTTGGTGTCGTGGTCATAGCCCAAGATGAAGGAGGCCAATACGCCGATGCCGTGATCGTGGAATCTTTTCACGGCATCCATCGGCGAGATTTTCATAATGGTGGGTTTGCCCATGAGAGGCAGGTTTTCCCGAGAGAGGGTTTCAAATCCCACGAACAGGGCGAAGCAACCGCTCTTGGAAATCAACCTCATCAGTGAAC
>DAOVIU010000236.1 GCA_030673585.1 Pseudomonadota bacterium
GAAAGGAGCTTCGCATCTAATTCATCGGCGCAGAGGGTGTTATTGGTGTTGGGCTGCAGGAAAATGAATCGATCCTGGGATTTGTCCAGGATTATCAGGCAAACACCGCTCTTATGGTCCCTCCTCACCCAGCGAGTATCCACGTTCCCTACCTCTAAGGAGCGGATCAGGAAATTGCCCTCCTCGTCTTCCCCCACCTTACCAATATATGCCGTATTGAAACCCATTCTCGAAAGGGCTAAAATCGTATTCGCAGCAGACCCGCCTCCGCTCTTTCCCTTAAATCGACCGTGCCGATGAAGCAATCTCAACAGGTGTTGAAACTCCTCATCACTGCCCTGAATCTCCCCCCCGGCCTCCAATCGAATCCCCCCGAAATCGAGGCGATCGAAGGAGTCCACCTCATAGAAGAGGTCCACGTTCAGGGCCCCAAACCCGACCGCATCCTTCATAGAAGCATCCATCCCTGACTATAGCATTTACAGATAAAACAAACCCCTTGAAATTTCAAGGGAAAAGTTACCCCCTTTGGGTCAACGGCATTCCTCAGTAAGGGGCTAGAGGCTAGATTGGTAAAGGATTGGTGGAGGCGGTGAAGTCGACTTCCATCGGAGGTCGTTGAGGGTTATGGGTTGAGGGCCACATTCTCTCGTTAAACGGTAAGGGTTCCATGAGGACTTGGACTTCCGAAATCCTCCCCAGTGTTAGCTTTCAGCCCTATGGGCTGGGATGATCGGCAGGAGGATTGTGATGCATGAGGTACTTCGATGTTTCATAGATGACCTGGTGGATCCGCGCCATCTCCGCAGCCCGTTCGGGATACTGATCCCTGACATCCTCCAGTGGTGAATCAGACCGATATTGATAGAGCCTTTGCACCCCTCTCGGATCGACGTGCAGAAAGAACTCATCGTCCAATAGGCCCCTATAAAGACTATCGATGAATGCTAAATGCTGGTCCTTCGGCCGCGGAGCCAAAAGGTCCCTTCCCAACGTCTTGTTCACGTACGGCACGCCGATAAGGCTGAACAATGTGGGCAGTACGTCCACCAGGCTCGCGGTGGTATCGATCTCCCGACCTTCGGGGAAGTAGCCCGGAGCATAAATGGCAAAGGGAACATGATGGCTCGTCAAAGTCAACTTGTCCCAGGGTATCTCTTGAGTGGCAACCGTCCCATGGTCGGCATACATGCAAAAGATGGTCCTCTTGAAATAGTCTTCCTTGCTCGCAATCCGAAAAAAATGGCCCAGGGAATAGTCCAGGAACCGAATCCCATTGTAGGCCTTCAATGAGGGAAAACCATTGCCTTTCAGCTTTGCCTCATCCACCTCCACCTCTTCGAAGTCCCTCTTGTCCTTGGGAATTGTATACGGCCTGTGGTTTCCCGCGGTGTGGATAAAGGCGAAAAATGGCTTGTCCTGGGTTCGAAGGATCCGGTTAGCCTCCTCGAAGAGATGCAGGTCTGATATTCCCCACGCATCGTCCGGGAGATACGAAAAATCCCCTTCCTCATAAATCTGCAAACCGGCGATGTTATGGGCGAGTAACCCTCGGATGTTGCCCCAGTTCGCACTTCCACCCAAGAAATACATTTTCTTGTAGCCTTCAAGGCCGTTCACGATGGTGTGCTGACGGACAATGAGGGGATTGCGCGAAGCCGAGTGGGGAGAGTGTATGTCGGGAATACCGAACATTGCGGTGAAGACCGCTCGGGCCGTCGGGGGCCGAGCTACGAAGAAATTGGTAAAGAACAACGACCTTCGGGCAATCGCATCGAAATGAGGTGAGGGGTCGATGGCGTTTCCGCGGGCGCCCCCGTTGAACCCGGCAAAGGACTCCAGTAGTATGAGGACGATGTTCGGCCTCCCGGGAAGCCTCTCCTTGGGCCTGACGTATCGCGAAAAGTCCAGCGTTGCCGGATCGGGATTGTCCACGTCCAGAAGGTCCGCCACCAAGTCGTAGTGCTTTCTCACGGCATCCTCATCAAAAGGGACCGTCTTGTATTCCAATGTATCGAAGAAGAAAAGCACCGGGTTTAACGCCAGGGCCGAGACAAAGGGGTTTGTGGAGAAATACGCCTCGCTCCACCTCAGAGGATACTGGGACAACTTCCCGTGGACGCCGAATCCGTAGAGAATCAGAGCCAAGCTAACGGCTACAACGTTCGGCCACCTCGGTAGGGGATTACCGCCTTCTCTCAGTTCTCGATACGCAAAACGGTTAACCACCCATGCATAACCAATGGCGAGGAGGAAGAGCACACTAAGCCCGGGAATGACGGGATAGGTCTCCCATATGAACTGAAGGGCAATCATCGGGGCTAGGATATGATCGGTGGCGGTTGCATTGAGGCGGTCGTGAAGATAGTCGTAATGGGCAAGATCAACAAAGTATGTCAGGATGAGGAAAACCGCCATGGCGAAAAAATACACCAACCATATCCGCCTCGCGATCGAAGACCGAACGAGGTTCAGGCCCGGAATCCAAGACAGGACAAGGACCGGGAGACAGATTATGAGGGAGAGGCGCAGATCGAACTTAAAACCCAGGTACAACGCCCAAAGGAAATCCGAACCTAACGCTTCCGGTGCCGTTGATCGGAACACCGCCCAGAAAACACAGCGGAACAACGTTAATACGAGCATGTTAAGCCCGATCACCACTAGTGAGAACCGAATGCGCCTTGGAAGCCTTCGAAACGCTTTCATTTTTCCTGAACCTTCCCCACCCCAGGGGTAACTATCCGTCTCCATGGTGCCATCTCTTTCAATGGGAAGGCCTCCTGGTTGTGTGGATGCACCAGGATGAGAAGGAAGAGGTAGGCAATGCAGAGTTCACGTAATTCCGCCGCCTTCCCCGCTAACCTGAGATGGATTTGGACGAGGATAATGACAATAACACAGAGGAGTATCTGGTAATTCTGGGCAACGGGAATCCCCCATCTGTTAATGAAATTCCTGAAGCTTTCGTTGATGCGATACAATAGAGGTACGGCTAACAGATACATTCCAATGAGAATTGACAGAATCTTGCCGAAGACCAGTTTGTTGACGCTTACGCCATAGACTATAAGGTTATGCAGATTGGTCTCACCCTGCTTGTTGTTCCTTATGAACCACTCCGGGCTCTCGATTCCCAAAACCCTTTGTCCCCAGGAGATCTCTTCCATGGCTCCAAAAAGAAACAGAAAACCGAGGAGCAGCCATACCCTCTTGGCACCACGTGCCGGCCTGGAACGGCCAAAATCATATGACATGACAAAGGAGAAAGCCGACATGATCAAGATCACTGCAAAGGTGAGCCACTCCACCAATCCGTCCTCTCGGATCCAAACGAGGAATGCCTCCTGATCACGGTGCAAAAGAAGAAGCCCATAGATAAGGAGTCCCAGACAAACAGCAACGCCTGCCATCAAGGTTTTGGGCATGGGCGTCGAAGAGAGTTGAGCAAGCTCCCTTATTCGCACGGGCACCCCCATAATGGAAGGGAAACTTTTTTGATGGTAATTCTTTTCCCAAATTCTCAGTGATTGTAAAAATTACAATGATTCGACTGAATTTTCAATAATCTTTGCCCGATTACGGGCTGTGGCTGATTAAACTGGAGGGGAATGAAACCGAGATCGTACCGGCAATTGTTACGTGGACTGTGCTAAAGTACCAACTGAAATACGCACATCCGCCGACCATCGAACCATAAGGGATCTCAAATGTCCTCCTGGGCGGGCGCATCTTGCCGCCTAACATTATGATTGCCCTTCTTGTGCTACGAATGCCTTCGTGCGTAACTTGCCGTTAAGGGCTGTCAACCCGACACGAGGTACAAAGGCCCCCTTGTAAATCAATGGGAATTCCCTCTCAGATGTTTCCCGTTTCGTTATTCGTCACGA
>DAOVIU010000016.1 GCA_030673585.1 Pseudomonadota bacterium
GAAACCTAAGGCTTTCCCAGAGCCCCAAATGCCAATGCCCGAAGATCTCACGGAGACACTACAAGGGATGCTCTCCCGATTCAACATCTGCAGCAAGGAGTACGTCATCCGTGAATACGACCATGAGGTTCAGGGGGGCAGCGTAGTCAAGCCCTTGGTGGGGAAGGAAGACGATGGTCCCAGCGATGCCGCGGTGATCAGGCCGGTACTGGATACCTATGAGGGAGTGGCCATCTCCAACGGCATATGTCCCCGGTACAGCGATATCGATACCTACCATATGATGGCTTGCGCCATCGATGAGGCCATCCGGAACAACGTGGCCGTTGGCGGGAACATCGATTATATGGTGGGCCTCGACAACTTCTGCTGGCCCGATCCGGTCCAATCAAAGAAAACCCCTGGCGGGGAATATAAGCTGGCTCAGCTCGTCCGGGCCAATAAGGCTCTCTTTCACTATACCACGGCTTTCGGCGTTCCCTGCATTTCGGGAAAAGACAGCATGAAAAACGACTATCTCATCGGAAACACCAAGATCTCCATCCCCCCAACGGTGCTCTTCTCCGTAATGGGGAAAATCGATGATGTCCGAAAGGCAGTCACTATGGATGCCAAAGGGCCCGGGGATCTGGTCTATGTCCTCGGGGAGACCTTGAACGAGCTCGGCGCATCCGAGTACTACGCGATGAGGGGGTACCTTGGGAACCAAGTCCCCAAGGTAGATGCCGGCAAGGCCAAACGCTTGTATCGAAGGCTGAATGAAGCCACCGAAGCTGGTCTCATCGCCTCGTGCCACGATTGCTCAGATGGGGGACTCGGGGTCGCTTTGGCGGAGACAGCCTTTGCAGGGGGGTTGGGGATGGAGATCGACCTCCGGAAGGTGCCCGCAATCGAAGCCGATAGGGATGACCTGCTTCTCTTCTCGGAGACCCAATCCCGGTTCGTTGTTACCATACCCTCCCATAGGAAGGGGGATTTCGAGGAGCTTTCCAAGGGCATGGTCTGCGGCCTGCTGGGGAAAATAACGTCAGCACCGGTATTCAGGGCCGTCGGGCTCAACGGAAGGGAGATCATTCGGGCGAATATCCAAGACCTGAAGGATGCCTGGAAGAGCCCGCTGGGCATTTAAGAACGCTCTTACGAAATAGATCTTCTCGGGCTCATTCCGCTCAGGGGGTGGAGTCCTCGGGAAGGTCGAGAAACTCGGGATCAGAATATCTTTGATGCCCGACCGAAATATGGTACATTTTCAGCCATTATGTGAAAGGGTGCCCGCCCATTCACGTTGAGTTTCTCAGAGATGAGGTCGCCTTTAGATGGGGGACAACGGAAAAGACGGCTTGCCGCGGCTCGTCTTTGCCAATTGCGATGGCAAGGTATATGATCACCCCTCATTGAGAATGGCGGGGAGATCGGGGAACTCCTTCGCCCACCCCCAAGAGGAGGAACTCGCCCCTCTACCCGAGGGGAGCCAGCTCTTTATCATGCCCGGGCGATTTCCCGTAGGTTGGGATGAACAGGAGGGGGATTTCGTCGTTCTGGACGAAGTAAAAGTTGACGAGAAAAAGGCCCAATGCCTCGCCGTAGCGGCATTTCTGCCCCCCGGATACACCCGCACGTTGCTTCCCGCCACGAAACTGCAGGAACAATGGCCCATATTGCCCCTTTGGGCCTACTGCAGCATAGGATGGCGGGATGGAAAATTCTGGATTACGGGGGTCCTGGTAGATCCTAATCCACATTGGGATCCGAAATTCTTCCAGGACGATCGGGATCTGGCTTTGAAAGCCGAGGAACTGCGCCACAATTACGAGGGAAATCGGCTGATCGCGCAGCTTTCCCGATGTGCCCTGGAGTACCACTGTTTTGCGGCCAAGAATGTGTTCTACAGGAGGTGGGAATGTCCGCTACCCACTTCACCGGCTTGCAATGCGGAGTGCATTGGTTGCCTCTCCTCTCAACCGCCGGAGAGCTGCACGGCCTCCCATGAGAGGATCGATTTCGTTCCCACGGTGGAAGAAGTAACCCAAGTAGCCCTTCCCCATCTCCAGGGGGCCGAGGATGCCATTGTCAGCTTCGGGCAGGGCTGCGAGGGTGAGCCTATTCTCCAGGTCGATCTGCTCGAGAGATCCATATCTACCCTGAGGGATAAGACGGACAGGGGTACCATCAACCTGAACACGAACGCCAGTATCCCCCGCTCTGTTGAGCGACTCTGTCGGGCGGGATTGGATAGTATGAGGGTAACCATCAACAGCCCAGATTCGAAATCGTACAACCAGTATTTCAAGCCCAATGGATATGGCATTCAGGATGTAATGGAATCGATCCACCGCGCGAAGGAATGGGGAATTTACACCGGCGCAAATCTCCTCGTTTTTCCCGGCATAACCGATCGTGAAGAAGAGGTGGAACGCCTCATCTCCTTCATTCGGAAAACGGACATCGATATGATCCAGATACGCAATCTCAATATCGATCCGGACCTCTACCTCCAAGCCATCAAACCGAGGGGAAATGGGGGAATCCGGGTTCCGAGGATGGTGGATATGATACGAAAGGAGTTTCCAGGCCTCGTCCTCGGTTACTTCAACAGAACGAAGGAGACCTTCGTCCGTAATCCCCAACCGAATCCCGCGTAATTCCTTGACCGTAGCATGCGGGGAAAGAGATCAATCAAATGGGTATAATTACGGGATGAGACCACCCGTCATGTATTGAACTGATCTATTCACACCTAACAAGGGAGGAGAAAAAATGGCTGGCAAGAGTAAACTGAAGATTACCGTTGTGAAGAAGTTGGATACGAAAGATGTCTTTGGAAGCCAAATGCCTGAAGTCTCGGATGCTTTTCAGGGAACCACGTGTGGTCTGTGGGAGGAGGGAAGGGAATTCATCATAGGGGAAGACGGAAAAATGCCACCGGATTTCTGCAGTTGGGCGTGGCATGATGTCCACAGGGAGGTGTGTGTGCTCAGATTCGGGGGAAATTTCCCCTGGATGAAAAAACCCGGCGTAGGCTACGCATCTTGTACGGATGGCTTGAGGCCGGTCGTATTCAAATTAGAGAGGATCTCGTAGGACTATTGGCTGATGTAGGTATCTCCTTGGGGTTCATGGGGAATTTCGATCGAGAAAGGAGCTTCAGGGGCCCGGTAGAGGGTTTCCCCTTCTCTGCACGTTCTCGGATCGTTTTCATTTGGCGGGGGAACAGCTTCCTCTAGGGAACAAAACCGTGCTGGGTGGTATGGTGAACGAGGATCTTCCAGAACGTTGCCATTGTGATTGCCCCCGTATATGATTACAGTATGTCCAATTACCCTAAAAAAGCCCTTATTGTCGCTTTCGGTATTCTGTTCTTCTCCGTCTTTTTCCCAGTGAACCCATGCCCGGCTGACATAGCCGTCATCAAGATTCATTTCAGGGACGCATCGGAATTACTCCCCCTGGTTGAAACTCTCCTCTCTCCTGACGGCAAGGCCTTCGTTGATACCCGGACCAATTCGATCATCATAAGGGACAGCAGCGAGTCCTTGCGTCAGATTCGTGCAGTACTGGCGGAATCGGATAAGGCCATAGAGCAGGTCAGAATTCGGTTCCGGTTTCAACAAGAACATCTATCCAGGGAACGAGATATCTCGGTGTCGGGGAAGGTTTCGGGGGAAAGGGGTTCAGTGGCTATTGGAAAAAGGAAAAGAGATGGAGTGAGCCTTCATGTCGGGGATAGGGAGGTGAATCAGCGACGGAATGCGGAGTCCTTTATTACCGTTGTTTCAGGGGGTACAGCCTATATTCGCGTCGGTAAGGATGTTCCCTATACGGAGAGGTGGGGCTATCTGAGCCGACGATATGCACATTTTGTGGAGACGGTGAATTTTCGAAGTGTGGAAACGGGATTTGAAGTGAGACCGGTGGTTGCAGGAGATCACGTGCACATAGATATTGTCCCGAGGATCTCCTACGAGGAATCGGGAAAGAGGGGAATCATTCATTTCACCGAGGCTTCAACAAGACTGTTCGTTCCCAGGGGGGAGTGGATAACCATAGGCGGAAACCGCGAAGCGAGTAATGAAGCTATCCGTGATATACTAACCAGTGGGAGTATCGAGAAAAACTCCACCCTCTCCCTCTCTTTGATGATCGAACCTCGATAGACACCCCCCAACCACCGGACAAGCGCCCATGGACAAGAACAGGATATTTATCTCAAACATCGAGCCACCAGGGGAACATCTGGAACCCGCATGGTGGTTCGCCTTCCAGGAGGATGAGCTTCTCGTACAACCGAAGGCATCCTCGCTCAGCATCCCGTGCCTCGTTGACTTCGAGGAGTCGGGACTGACGGCCGTCCGCCAACACTATCTTGGGCAGCTCGCAGGCCGGCATTGTTACGCAGTAGAACTGGATGAGGGAATCGCACCACCAGCGGGAATGGACTTTCTGGGCTTACGCCAGGTGTATGGTCTCGTCGATGAAGATCTGTTCGTACTCGCCGGCCGTGCACTGCAAATAGTGGAGTGGGACAAGACAAACCAATATTGCAGCCGTTGTGGAAGTAGGATGGGAACGAACCCGACCGAACGGGCCAAAGAATGTCCTCGGTGTGGTCTTCTCGCCTTCCCCCGGCTGTCCCCGGCGATTATCGTCCTTGTCGAACACGAAGGCGAAGTGCTCCTGGCCCGATCTTACCACTTCCCACCCGGACGATACAGCGTAATCGCTGGTTTCGTTGAGCCGGGGGAAACCCTGGAAGAGGCCGTGGTGCGGGAGATACGTGAGGAGGTAGGCCTTGCCATCAAGGCAATTCGCTACTTCGGCAGCCAACCCTGGCCTTTTCCTCATTCCCTCATGATTGGCTTTACCGCCTTGTACGCTGGTGGCGAAATCTCCCTCGATGACGCGGAGATTGAGGATGCCGGCTGGTTTAGGGCCAACAATTTGCCTGATATTCCTGACAAGATCAGCATCTCGCGTAAGCTAATAGATTGGTTCCTTGCGAAGCACGGGGCCTTGAATGTGGGTGATCGGGAAAAGCCGCGATAGATTAGCGCATGATCACCCATTTCTCGGCTCCCACCTTCTCGTTGAACTCCTGCCAAAATTTCGCATCGGCCTTTTGCCAATCGGCCCCAAACCGGGCTTCGAAGAACCCACCCAGCTTCTCGAAGAGGCGCTTCCACGTGGGTAAATACTCCAGGGTTAGCATGTCTTCCAGAAAGGGAACGATCTCCCCCAGTTTCTCCTTGGGGAGGTACGTCCGGGCCCCCAGTGCGATGGAACGTTTCAAGGCCTCGGGTGTCAGGGCATGGGCCGTGAGCATTGCGACGGGAATGTCCCTCGTTACTACAGTTTCCAGCAGCTCGAATCCGCGAACACCCATAATATCCAGGATGATCAGATCGTACGTCCAGGATGCCAGCAGCTGGGCCGCTTGCTCATAGGTGGTAGCCTTGTCAAGTTTACAGTTCGCGGAGGCATCCAGAATTTCCTCCTCGAGAACCATCAGGACATCCGATTCGTCATCCACGGCCAAAATCCGCTTGTTGCTGAGGATGGATTCCTTCATGGTATCCTCCCTTTCTCATGGGGATGGAGGGGTGGGATCCGGACCGTGAAGCTCGTCCCGCGCCCCTGTTGACTGGCCAAGCTTATCTCCCCTCCCATCGCTTCCACCAGCGTCTTGACGCCCGTGAGGCCCAGCCCGAGTCCTGGTACACCGGGTGTTTTCCCCTCGGTAAGACGAACGAAGCGGTCGAAAACGGCCTCTCGTTCTTCATGGGGAATCCCTCGCCCGTCGTCCTCGACCGAGACGAGCAGATCCGCCTCGCCGCTAATGGATACGTCCACGCGACTTTTGCGATACTTCAGGGCGTTGCTCAGAAGGTTGCGCAGGATTTGTTGAACCTTCCCTTGATCGTGAAAGAAAGGAGATGTGCGGTACTTCCCCTTGATATCGATGAAGATCCCCTGCTCTTGCAGGAAGTGTTGAAACTCATTCTCATTCTTGGCGCGCCGAATCCTCTCCGCCATAGGGGAAGCGATAATTTCCACTGCATCCAGGAGGGATTCGCGGAGGGCCTTGGCGATTGGAAAGCGCTCCTCCCTGAACAGACCCTCCTCCGAGCGCGAAATCTCCACCATCTCCTGGAGGAGGGTTTGGGCCCTGCGGGTATTCCTCCATATGCGCTCGAGGGTGCGCCTTTGCCTATCCGTGAGGGGGCCGTACCGATCTATTTTATGGAGAAGGTTGGCCACAGACGCTGAGGCCACGGATAGTGGTCCCTTGAGGTCGTGGATCAAAAGATCGATCAAACCGTCCTTCTCATTCATCTCCTTGCCCCCTTATGCCTGAGAAAAACATGGGAGATTCTTTTCCTTATCGAAAACGGTCATCCAAGATCAAATCCTTCCGGAACATTTTCCCCTGAAACCGGAAAGGACACGCAAAAGGTACTTCCTCCTGAGGAGGAACAATCCTCGGCTCGTCGGCAGTGGGGGCATGCTGAGATCTTCCCCCAACAAAGATCCCGGTCCGTGGGGAGATGGATGCATCGTCGGCTGGTAACCGAGAGGCCAAAGCCGAACCGCTGACCATAAACCTTCATCCGAAACAGGTCCAGCCCCTTCCCCCCTGCATCGAAGTCATAAGGGCTTTTGGAGGAATAGAGGTCGGTCTCCTGCGTGGGGAAGAAGCCCTCGAATATATGCCTTTGATTCTCATCGGAGATCCCAATGCCCGAATCCTGAACCTGAAGCAGGACCTCTTGCTCTCCTCGTTCCATTAAGATCCGTACCGTCCCCCCATCGGGCGTGTTCTCTATCGCGTTCTTCAGGAGGCCCTCCATGACTACCTCGAGAATCCCCTGATCTATGGATACCAAAAGATCCTTTTCCCCTTCCACCAAAAGATGGATATCTCGATGGTTGGCTTTCCGCCCCACTTTTTCCAGAATCCGCTGGACAAAGGGAAATAAACGGACTTGCTCCCGGGAAGGAGGTCTGTCTGGAAGAAGCTGGGCCATCCGCTCCTTCAGGGAATTCCAATGGGCTCTCAGGTCAGGGGGTATTCCCCCTGCATCTTCCAGTCGTCGCCAAAGCCAATCCAGCTCTATATGGAGAGGAGCCTCCTGCAGTTCGTGGTACGCCCGGAGGATCGTATCGGTCTCTTGCTGGATCTCAATGAGGCGATTCAGGTGCTTTTCCAACGTCTCAAACAATCCCTTCCAGTCGCCCCGTTGTTTTGAGGTCTGGAACCTTCGCTGGAGGAGGCGAATGGTCCCTTGGATCACGGACAGTGGCGTCCTGAGCTCATGGGAAAGGTGGTGAAGGGCCCTGTCTTTAGCTTTGTTGAGTTGCCTGAACTCCTCCCGCGATCTTTCCAGTGCTTCGAAGCGGGCCTTTTGGAGCTGCGCCATCTCGATGAAGACCGAGGCGTGATTCCCGAAGGTCTGGAGAAAGGTCTCGTCCTCCTCGGTGAAAACCCGGTCCTTCTTGTTGAGGAGCTGAATGACTCCCAGGGTCTCCCCCGCCCGATTATAGATCGGCATGCAGAGCACGCTCCGGGTGCGATACCCTGTGCGCGCGTCCACCTTTTTGTTGAACCGTGGGTCCTTGTACGCATCCTCCAGGTTGATGGTCTGCCCGGTCTGAAAGCAGGCCCCCGCAAGGCCAACATCGGAGGGAATGCAAATCACATGACCCTCCAACTCCATGGCCACAGTGGACCAGAGCTCGTCGGTATTCGGGTCATAAAGGAAGAGGCTACAACGATCCGCTTCCATGACCTCAGCGGCCTTTTGGGCAATCTTCAGGAGCGTCCCATCGATGTCCAGATCCAGACCAATGATCTGGCCGAGCTCCAGCAGGGACTTGAGCTTGCGCTTGCTTTCGCGCACGGACCGTTCCCAGCCCTTTTTGGCAGCCCTGCGGATGGATTTCCTCCGGTCGTGGGGACTACGGTTGGAATTGGAGGTCTTTACGGACATGACTTTCCCGCCCTATATGTAACCGTAAGGGTTACTCATGGACGGAGTTATATGGCTGCGTACACACAGGGAGCAGTTACTCGCGTGTGGAGGGATATTCCGATTCCGCACGAGGGCATACGAAACCTGGTTAGCATGCTTTCGGGTAGTTGTCAAGAAGGGCAATGACGGGGAATTTCCCTTCGCAATGGCAATCTCCCCACAGGCCTCCCTGTGAAACTCCGCCGCCCAGGAAGTAATGCCCGTGCTCCATAATGGTGATTTTCGGAAAGGGAAACATCCTTGATTTTCCGCCCCAGGATCTGTTTTAATGGGCTGGGAGGTCTCAGCTAGGCCTATTACGGCAAGAAGTCTGGGAAAACCCAATGCGGATCAGCATAGGAGGTATCATGTCTTCACCCAAAAAACGCCGCATCACTGCCGAGGATTTGTACCGAATTCGACTCATCTCTTCCTGTTCGCTTTCGCCGGATGGGAGACATGTCGTTTTTTGCCTGCGGCATGTGGACAGAAAAAACGAGAGGAAATACTCAAACCTATGGATTGTACCCACCGATGGTGGGCGTGCCCGGCAATTTACCCATGGCGATCAACAAGATAGCCAACCCAAATGGTCCCCCGATGGCAGTGAAATCGCCTTCATTTCCAATCGACGAGATGAAAAACAGCCACAGATCTACATCATTCCCTTCTGCGGCGGGGAGGCACGACAGTTGACCAATGTAAAGGGAACCATTGGAGACTTCGAGTGGTCTGCCGATGGCAAACAGTTAGCCTTTCCCCTTCGCAAAAAGGATAGGGTGGACATCGAACGGGAGAAAGACGAGCAAAAGAAGAAATTAGGGGAAATTTCACGTCATATTACCCGCGTCTTTTTCAAAGAGGACGAATTGGGATTTTTGCCAAGGGAACGCTGGCATATATGGAAGATCGACCCAAGGACTGGCCGAGCAACACAGCTAACGGACGGCGCCATCTATGATGAGTATGGGCCCTGCTGGTCACCGGACGGCAGGGAAATCGCCTTCTGTTCCAACCGCAGCCAAGACCCCGATCTCGATCCGGAGGCCATTGATTTGTTCGTCATGGGGGCAGGAGGTGGGGATCTCAGGAAAATCCAAACCCCCCCGGGTCCAAAGGACAGCCCGCGTTTTTCCCCAGATGGAAAGTGGCTGGCTTATTATGGGCGCGAGGGAAAAGGCCAGTGGTGGAAGCAGACCCGCCTGTGGGTCATCCCAGCTGATGGAAGTGAAAGGGCAGAGAATTTGACGGCGCAGTTTGATTTTAACGTCTCCAGTTGGACGATCAACGACATGGGGGGAAGCCCTCCCATGATGCCGCCCACCTGGTCAAACGACGGAAAAAGGCTCTATTTCCAAGTAGCACACCATGGCAATACCGTGCTCAAATCGATCTCGTTGAACGGCGATGGGAGGAGTCTCGAAACGGTGATTGGAGACAAGGGGGTTGTGGGGTCTTTCAACTTCAGCAAGGACGGGGGAAAACTCGCCTATTTCCATGCTAATATGGCCGACCCGGGCCAGATTTTGATCCGGGACATGGAAACCGAACAATCGCGGAAATTGACACGGGTTAACGAGAATATCCTCCGGGCCCTGGATTTGGGAAAGGTGGAAGAAGTATGGTTCAAGGGCAAGTCGAAGAACGACATTCATGGTTGGATTCTCAAACCTCCCGGCTTCGATGAAAGGAGGAAATACCCCTCCATTTTAGAAATTCACGGTGGCCCCC
>DAOVIU010000307.1 GCA_030673585.1 Pseudomonadota bacterium
ATGATCCCCCACGCCATGGCCTCATTGCCCAGGAGGACTTTCCCAGCTGATCTTTTCCCCTTCATCTCCTCAACTCCTCAAAAGAAACTAAAAAAGAAGGCCACAAGCCTCTCAAGCAGCCCGTGGCCCTCATTTCCCTCGTTTGTTTTCTTCTATTCCCTAACTATCCCACATAGGCCAGGCCACTCCCGTTATGTTCCCTGCACCACCACCAATTAAGGGAAGAAAACCTGGCCATTACTCAACTCCTTTGACCGTGATTAATATCAAAAGAAACAAGCGTTGTCAAGCCCCTTTCGAAGGGTAGATGAGAACCTATTGATAGAGGAAAAATCCATTATGAAAGCCTTTTGGTTTGTAGTATCGGGGGCAGCTTATCAACCTTTTCTTAGCGTTTCTACAACGCGATCCCGGTAGTCCTCGCTTTTTTCATCCACAGGTATCACCTCGATTTCGGAAGGAGACGACGCCCCCAGCCCAAGCTCCACGGCCCTTGCAATCTGTTCCTGTTCGAATACCGTTGGCCTCATGATGCTCTCATTGCTCCCGAGAACTTTTAAAATTGCCACCCCCACGGCATCGATGGCCACGCGGTCCGTCGAGGCGAGGAACACATCTCCCTTGATCCGCTTTCCGGTCGCCGGGCCGCCGTCAACAAAGGCATCGATTCCGTCAAGGACAACGAGGCTGGGCTTAAAGGGCTCGTTTATTTCCGCGATCATCTTCCTTTGATGAGGCGAGCTGTGAAGCTCCCCCATATAACCATAACCATGCCGAGATGTGGGAACAACACCGACATGGAGTTTCAGGGACATGGTGAAGATCCCGCCAAACTGGTGGGTCTTGAGGCAGCATGTTGAAACCAAGCACTCCGCATCGAGGACGGGCCGCGCAATCCGGAACCCATTTTCCCAGTGTGTCTTCTTGGGTTTGAACAGCGCCCAATCTTTAGCATCCAGATCATCGAAGTCCATGACTTTCACTTCCAATTTATCCATGAGGGGGAAAATGCCCTTTTCCTCCATGACCTCACGGGTAGGCGGATAACTTCGTTCTCCGAGGCTGATGGATTTCGCCCCCATCGCCCACATTTCCTCCACCAGGGCTGCTAGAGTCTCGTTGTGGGTCGACCCCGGGGTAGGGTCTGCGGTGTTGAAATTGGGTTTAATGAGCACCTCTTTTCCCTTTACGGGATTCATCTTTAATCCCCTCAGCGAGGCCCGTGCCCCGTGTTTCCGGTTATCTGTCTTTAGTAATGCCACTCGGCTTCCGGTGTTTGCCATTACCGTGCCTCCTCGATTCCCCCCTAAGAATAATGCGCTTCCAGCAGCTCCGGCACACCTCAAAAAATCCCTCCTGCTCATTTTCCTCATTGATTTCCCCTCAACACGGTTCTCCTATTGTCCATATCTCCCGGGAAACATTGAGCGCCTCTTGCCAATTATAACCAAAAAAGGAGAAAAAATCAGACGAGACGAGAGCGGAGATGTGCGTCCACTTCCGACTTCTTCACCCCCTTGATTCCGCTCTTTTTTCAAGAGTATGCTTTCTAACGGATCAAAGTCTATTGGTCCACCCCAAGATTTTCATAGGAGGAATTACCCATGATTCGATTCAACGGAGTCAACCATTTGGCAATGGCGACAGGGGACATGGATGGAACCATCCGCTTCTGGAGGGACCTCCTGGGCATGAGACTGGTTGCCGGGTTGGGACAGCCCGGCTACAGGCACTACTTTTTTGAAATCTCGGAAAACGATCTCATCGCCTTTTTCGAGTGGCCCGGTGTCGAGGCCATCCCCCACAAAGACCATGGGAGGCCCGTCAAAGGGCCCTTCATCTTCGATCACGTCTCCTTCGGGGTCGAAACCGAGGAGGACCTCTGGCAGTTAAAGGATAAGCTCTCCGCTGCTGGTTTCCATGTTTCGGACGTCATCGACCACGGCTTTATCCATTCCATCTACGCCTTTGACCCCAACGGAATCCCCATCGAGTTCAGCCACAACGTGGAGGGCGTCGATGTTCGCGCAAACCCACAGATGGCCGATTCCAACCCTTCTGCCGTGACCCGAGAAGGGCCGGAACCGAATTTCAACCAGTGGCCACGAATAGAACGCCCCACGCCACAAGACGAATGGAAGGTCTACCCCGGCGCGGGAAGCGAGCTGTTTCACGGAATAAAGAAATCCTGATGAAGCGGTTACGTTAATATCTCGGCGGCTTCCCTCATGAGTCTCCCAATCGGGATGCCCTGCGGACACCTTCTCTCCGCAAGGGAATAGTCCAGAGTGGGCATACGCCTTTTGGCATCCATGTCCAATTGGGCAAATAACGCCCTGGCCCGATCGCATTCCCCGTAACTGTTGTAGTACATGAGGTATCTCATGGTATCGCCTATCGGTGCCTCCCCCGCACATGCCGACTCGCAGACATGGGTGCAACCGGCGCAGTAATCCGCGGTTGTCTGCCGGGCGTGTTGCTCCAGCAGGTTCATATCATCGGCCGAAAGCTTCGTCCTGTCCAGCGCCGCGGCGATGTTGGATTTCAGGATTGCCAGGTTCGGCATTTCCGAGCAGATGCTGGCAATGCTGGGATTCTCCCAGACCGCCTTGAGCTTAGCCTGCCCCTCGGTAAATCCCCTTCCTGTAAACCGCTCAGTGAGCCTCCTTGAAACGTCGCTTTCCTTCCCTACCGAAGTCCAAAAGGACCTGGCCTGCGTTTTCATCGCGGTCAAGCCGATTCCCGCTTTCGCACAGGCATCCACCGCGGTCCTCATCCTATCGGTGTTCATGAACCTGTAGTTGTACGTCATCATGATACCGTCGATCCAGCCCAGCCTGGCCGCCGGGAGCAAGCACTCCTCCATGTTGCTATGAGTGCTAAATCCGAAAAACCTGATCTTTCCCGCCGACTTTGCCTTTTCCGCCCAGGCCTTCATCTCATCATCCGCCTCTCGGATACTGCTTATGCCATGCATAAAAAACAGATCGATGTAATCCGTCTTCATCCTCTCCAGGGACCGGTTCAGGTGCTTGGTCATCCCCCTCGAGCTGGACGCGCCCGACTTGGTCACGAGAAAGACTTTCCCGCGTGCTTCCGGGTGTTTCTCGAAGTA
>DAOVIU010000058.1 GCA_030673585.1 Pseudomonadota bacterium
ATCATAAAGGGATTGTTTTATTAAACGCCTTACTTCTCCTTCAGTTGAACCAATATGCTCTACAAAAAGGCCTTTACCGTCTTCTGATTGACAATAGGTGGGATGAATCTCCGTTCGGCAGTCACGATGCATGCGCCCCATATGCGGTTGAACGACCTATTTTGGTTAATCCGCGAACAATCCTCAAACGTATAGGCCCTTAAGAGAACAAGGATGCCTCCCAGGTGGCAAACCAGATAGTATTTTCATAGCTTGAGAAGATACGAGGAACTTTTCTCGCGGTGATCTGCGATACCGTGGCTCAAATGGTGTTCAGTTTGTGACACCGAGGAAGTCGAGGCATACTCACCGGATGGCCTTTGATTTAGAAAAAGAAGCTCTGATCGCCTCTGGAATTAAGGGGGCCAATCGGCTCGATGAGTATGGAGGCAAGCTTGACCTTTTGCACCAAAAAGCCTCCCCCGCGGCGAGAGGCATCCGTGGTCTTGCAACCAGGGCAAGGGCGTTATTCGATTGGCTATGGACGGAAAAACCAGCCCGTTACAGACTTGGCCATAGCTACAAGCTCGATGAAGTCATTGATGCCCAATTGAGCGCGGAGACCCAACCAGTGGGAAATTGCCTGGGCCTCACCCTCCTCTTTAACTGTCTGCTCCGCAGAACGGGGATCAATGCAGAGGCCTTGTATTTGAAGGATGCCTTTGGAACGGGGCCCCACGTCTTAACCGTTCTCCGGGCAGAAGGATCCTCAATGGACATCGAAAACATCTTGCCTGATGGATTTGACTACAAGGGACATCTCCGTAATCCATCGAGAACAAGGTGGGAGGACAGAGAACTGGTCGCTGATATTTACCATAGCCAAGGTAACGAATGCTTTGAAAAGGGGGAATTTAACGAGGCATTGAATTCCTATGATAAGGCCATAAATCTGAATCCGAAATACGAAAAAGCACATCTCAATAGGGCAATTATGCTGGCCGAGATAGGAGGCGGAGATAAGGGGACAGATCTATGAAAACAACTCGGGTCTGCCATATGCTCGGAATCAAATACCCCATACTCCAAGGAGGGATGCTTTGGCTAGCCAACGCTGAACTGGCGGCGGCAGTCTCCAATGCCGGGGCTCTGGGGGTAATCAGCCCTTTCGCGGGGATGGAACGGCACGGGGATCCATCCAAAAATCTGACATCTCAGATATCCAGGGCCAAACAGCTGACAAAGGCCCCATTTGGTGTAAACATTCCCCTAGACCTACCCCAGAGCGGAGTCCTCATGGACGTTTTGCTCAGGGATAACGTGCACATTGTCGTAACAGCTGCGGGGAATCCCGCCCATTACACCGCGCTCGTGCGCCAACAGGGCATCAAAGTTCTCCATGTCGTGAGCTCGGTCAGGCAAGCGCAGATTGCGGAATCCCAGGCCGTGGATGCCGTAATCGTTGAGGGAGTGGAGGCCGCAGGTCATCTCGGATTTGACGAGTTGCCATTATTCTCATTGATTCCACAAGTTGCGGAGGCAATCTCTATTCCGGTGATCGCGGCTGGGGGCATCGTGGATGCGAGGGGATTGGTTGCAGCCATATCTCTGGGTGCGGAGGGGGTACAGTTGGGTACCCGCTTTATCGCCGTCCAGGAAAACATAGCCCACCCGAACTATAAGCAGGCCATCATAGATGCAAAGGATACGGACACCGTTATAACGGGCCGCAAGCTCCTGCCGACAAGAAGCCTGAGGACGAAATGTTCCAGCAAATTGCTGGAATTGGAGGAATCAGGCGCTTCTGCCGACGATATGAGGAATTTCCTCGGATATAGCCGTGCGAGGACGGGGCAGTTAGAGGGTGATTTGGAAGAAGGTGAAGCCTACTGTGGATCATCAGCTGGTTTAATAAAGGAGATTCTGCCCGCGGCCATCGTGGTTCAAAGAATTGTAACGGGCTACCGGGAAGTAATTGAGAAACTAACCCAGTCCCGGGTTATAGAAGGGTAGGTAATGGTGAAGGATGCAGACTGAAAATCAAGGGAAAAATTTGCTATCGGGATTGAGGGTTCTGGATTTGGCTGACGAGAGGGCGAGCTTCTGCTCGAAGCTTTTGGCCGATATGGGGGCGTCTGTCATCAAGGTCGAAAAGCCTCAAGGAGACTCGTCCAGAAGAATAGGCCCATTTTGTAAGAACTCGCCCCACCCTGAAAGGAGCCTGTTCTTCTGGTACAACAATACCAACAAACGGGGTATAACCCTTAATTTAGAGCAAAGTGCGGGAAAGAAGGTCTTTTTGAAACTGGTGCAAAGGGCTGACACTGTGATTGAAACCTTCCCTCCGGGATACCTGAGGAAACTAGGCATAGATTTTGAAGTTTTACGTACGGTGAATCCACGACTTATCCTCGTATCCGTAACCGGCTTTGGACAAACTGGCCCCCGAAGCATGTATAGGCCCTGCGACCTCGTGGCATCTGCATGTGGGGGTCAGATGTATGTCTCCGGTTCTCCCGATACGCCTCCCCTCAAGGCTTCTGGAGAACAATCCCACTATTCAGCTTCCCTTTATGCCGCCATTGGCGTTCTCATGGCCCTGAGGAAACGATCTCTCAGTGGAAAGGGAGAACATATCGACATATCGGCTCAAGAAGCAGTCGTATCTACGCTGGAACACGTCATGGTCCGCTTCTTTTACGAGGGGATGATCCCCAAACGAACGGGGAACATACACTGGAACCATTCCTTCTGCATACTGCCGTGCAAGGATGGTCATATTCTCATAACGCCTCTTCAGCAGTGGGAGACCTTAGTTGGGTGGATGGCGGGGGAAAATATGGCAGAGGATCTAGAGGATGAGAGGTGGCTCAATCAGGAGTATCGTCTCAAGCATTTTGATCATATCATCGAGATACTGAAAAAATGGACGAGATCTCATACGGCTAAGGAATTGTTCCATCTAGGGCAGCTCATGGGCTTCCCGTGGGCCCCAGTTCAGTCACCAGAGGAGGTCTTAAAGAGCCCCCAACTCAAGGCTCGAAGGTTTCTCCTCGACGTGGACCATCCCGAATCCAGCGCATCCGTTCGGTATCCCCATGTACCCTATAAATCCAGCCGCTCTTTCGGGAAACGATGGAAGCGCGCACCCTTTAGAGGGGAGGATAACGTCCAAGTCTATCGGGAGGAATTGGGCCTTTCCGAGAAAGACCTGGAAGAATTGGCTTCAATAAACGTTATCTAACGGAGCAACGATCCATGCATGAGAAGGTCCTCAACGGACTGAGAGTTTTGGATTTCACCTGGGTTTTAGCTGGTCCTTATGCCACCAGAATCCTGGCTGATTTCGGAGCAGAGGTGATTAAGGTCCAGTCGAAAAAGACGGCCAAAGGTGCCGAGGCGAACAACACGGGATACTTTAATACCTGGAATCGGAATAAACGGAGCATCACGTTGGACATGAGTCATCCCGAAGCCAGGGAAATCGCCCTAAAATTGACGTCCATCAGCGATATCGTGATCGAAAACTTCTCGCCCCGGGTGATGTCAAATTGGGGAATGGATTACGAAACGCTGAAGGAGAGAAGGCCCGATCTGGTCATGGTAAGCATGTCAGCCATGGGGCACACCGGCCCCTGGAAAAATTACGTCGCCTTCGGCGCAACAATTCAAGCACTTTCAGGACTTACTCACCTCACCTCGTTCAATCGGTATTCCCCGATGGGTTTGGGTTATGCTTATACCGACGCGATTGTCGGCCTCTATGCAACCTTGGCCGTTCTCGCGGCCTTGGAATATCGGGATAAAACGGGCCATGGCCAGCACATAGATATTTCCGAGTATGAAGCGGCATGCACGCTGCTGGGGCCTGCCCTCATGTACGAGTCCGTACATCCTGCGGAAATATCTTCCCAGGGTAACAGGCCCAACGATGTACACGCCACACCACACGGATGCTACAAATGTCTGGGTGTCGACCGATGGTGTGTCATCGCGGTATTCAACGATGAGGAATGGCAACGCCTCTGTCAAATCATGGGTAACCCCGCCTGGACAAGAGGTGATAGGTTCTCCACCCTCTCCCGACGGAGGAAACACGCAAAGGAATTGGATGAACTGCTCGGACAATGGACAGCTCAACATACAGCAGAAGAGGTGGTTGGTCTTCTTCAAGGGGCAGGTGTTTCAGCCGGGGTCGTTCAAGATGCCGAAGACCTGGCAAAGGACCCTCACCTAAGGGCACGGGATTTCTTCATATCCTTGGAACACCCGATTCTCAGCAGGACAATTTCGGATGCGTCACCGATTAAATTCAAAGGGGGATCGAGGGCCGGCTGGAAGGCAGCACCATTGCTGGGGGAGGATAATCGATACGTTTATACGAAGTTGCTGGGCTTCACAGAGGATGAGCTATCATCTTACGTCAGGAAGGGAATAATCGGTTAGCCCATGGTATCCCATACTACCTCCCCATTGAGGATTGTCATTTCTACGGCGATATCCTTTATCTCATTCGGTGGAAGCTCCGTTGGGTCACCACTCAAAATCACCAGGTCGGCCACCTTTCCCGGGGTAATCGATCCCTTGTTGGTCTCTTCAAAGGTAGTTTTCGCAGCATAGTCCCCATACATCCGCAGCGCCTCAAAAGGAGTTATTCCCTCCCGGGGCAAGATTGTCTCCCCAGCTTCAGTCGTCCGGCAAACGGCGGAGTAGATTCCTATTAGCGGATTGGCCGGCACGATTGGACAATCCGAACTGGCAGCGATGTTAACACCGTTCTTCATGAGAGTCCCTATGGGATACAGGTGCCTAAGTTCCCCATTGGGAACAGTCTTAAGATACCGGTCCCCATGGAAATAAATGAAGGATGGCTGGGTTACGACCATGACCCCAAGGGAGGCCAGGCGTTTTGATAAGGAGGGTGTACACACCGAACAGTGCTCGATACGATGTCTGTGATCCGATTTCGGGCACCTCTGCAGGACATACTCCACGGCAGAGCAAGCGGCGCCGATTGTCGTCTCTTCAATGGCATGGAGGACTGCCTGGGCTCCCGACCGGTGAATATCAAGCACCATCTCGTTCAACTCGGCTTGGCTTGGGCTCAGCTGCCCCGTTGTTCGGTGCAAGATTATCTTAATCCCCGCAAGGCGGAGCTGGTTTTCGCCCACCTGGGATGGGGAATTATGCTTTCGATATTCGTCCAAGCTTTTTGCACCAAGGCTCATGCTTATCCTAGGCTTTATGAGACCACGTTCCTTCCAACTTTGGAACATTTCCCATCGATTCAGGTTGTTTCGGGGCGATGCATCGTGAATGGATGTTATGCCCAATGAGAGCAATTCCCGGCTTGCCAGCCTTAGGCCACGCTCCAACTGGTGGTTATCAAGGGGGGGGATGGATTTGGAGAGGTAATCGCCCATTCCGTAGAGCAATCCCGTTGGCTCCCCAGTCTTGATATCTCGATCAATCAGGCCTTCCGGGGGATCGGCGGTCTCTTTGGAGATGCCAACAAGTTTCAGACCCAAGCTGTTCAATACATGGGCTCTTCCTGAACGATGCGTCAGTCTAACCGGGTGATGGGACGTAGCCGCGTCAAGATCCCAACGGGTAGGATGTCTCTTCTCGGCCAGGTAGAATTCATTATATCCCCTGCCCCGGATCCACGTCCCAGATGGAAACCCTTGCGATAAACGTACAATCCTATGTTGAATGTCAGGGAGGGAGCGGACGTTGCTTCGCGGTTCCAAGTTGAGTGTTACAAGGCTTTCGGCGAAACCGAGAAAGTGGCAATGAGCATCGGTGAATCCCGGTAAAACCGTGTTCCCCCGACAATCGATGACCCTAAAGTTGTCATATCCCGATTTCCCCACTTCCCCCTTTTTCCCAACGGTTACTATCCTCCCATCACGGATGACGATGATTTCAGCCCGCGGGTGGAGGGAATCCAGGGTGATAATGTTGGCATTGGTTAAGATGAGGCCTGAAGCCGATGAATTTTTGGTGAACGCTCTGGTATGCTTGCGTTTCATGTATGGTGATGGGCCTAAACAACCTTTTCACAGCGATTTTTATTTTGCGAAGACGAGTTGAGAAATACCGAAGAGAAAAGGTCGGATCTCATACCCTCAGAGGTCACAGGAGTTCAGGATACTCTCGGAGAAACATAACACGATTATTTCGCACGTTGGTTAGATGTTTTCTCATCCATTTATTGGCCTCTTTGCCATCTCCGGATATGATCGCGTTGAGTATTTTTTCATGCTCCAGAGAATAATTCTCCACATACTCCCGCCCAGTTATCAAGATGCGAAATCGGCATATGAGATTTCGCAAATATTGGATGGTTTCAATCAATACGTTACGATGGCTCATCATATGTATGCAGTTGTGAAAATCATCGTTCTTGCGCACCCAAATGCGGTAATCATCCTTAGCCGACTGAAAATTCATCTGGTTGAAGATCTGCTTCAATTCCCGTATATCTTCCTTGCTTCGCCGAGTAGCTGCAAGCATTGCGACATACGGCTCCAAGAGACTCAAGATATCGTATATGCCCTCCACTTCCTCAAGGGATATTTTGCGGACTGTTGCCCCAATGTTGGCCTCCAAGGTAATATAGCCCTGAGCTTGGAGTTGTCGGAGGGCTTCCCGCAGCGGGGTCCGGCTGACCTGAAACTCCTCACACAGCCGTTTTTCCGAAAGGCGCTCACCCGGCTTGAGGTGGCCGAACGTTACGGCATCCCGAATCTGTTCAAAAA
>DAOVIU010000263.1 GCA_030673585.1 Pseudomonadota bacterium
AACAAAATTGCTCGTCGCGAATGAACGTGGCCGCATAGTCTGAGAAAATGCCATGCAAGGTTCCACTGACCTGATATACGGTGTTGACGATATACCTCCCTGGCCTCGATGCCTAATCTACGGAATCCAGTGGGCCTTGATCATGCTTCCCACCCTCACGATTTTCTCCGCGATCTCCTCCGAATACCTGGGCCTTCATGGGGATGAAGAAGTCCTGTTTTTCCAAAAGCTGCTGGTCATAGTGGGAGGGGTGATGATCCTCCAGACCATATGGGGGCATCGCTACCCCCTGTTGGATGGACCAGCCTCAGCCCTCCTTCTCAGTTTCATCATTCTCGCCCCCCATGGGATATCGACAATTCAGGGGGGGATGATGGCGGGAGCCTTCCTTCTCGTCCTGTTGAGCGTCTTCGGACTGGTACGATATCTCGAACCCCTTTTCACCGACAATGTAATCGGGGTAATCCTTATCCTCGTTGCCCTCATTCTCATTCCTCACCTTGCTCCCATGATTATCGGGCAAGGGCGAGGTTCCCTCCACGGGGATCCTTCCGTATTCGGCATCTCCGTCTTGGTCATGGTGGCGATCGCCCTGTTCAGCAACTGGCTTACCGGGTTTCCAAAGACCATTTCCCTATTCCTCGGCATCATGTTAGGAACCCTCTTGATGTGGGCCTTGGGCAGGGTGGATGTCAGCGGCGTGAGAGAGGCCTCTTGGTTCTCCCTGCCGCGGCCGTTCTTCCCCGGCCTTCCCAGGTTTTCCCTTTCGGCCACCATCACCTTTCTCGTGGCATACATGGCGGTGATCGTCAACGCGGTGGGGAGTATCTACAGCATCGGGGAGGTGGTGGGAAAAGAGGGAATGGTGGGACGGGTTAACAGAGGGATTGCTATCACGGGCCTCGGAGGGCTTGCGGGGGGGGTCCTGGGGGTCGTCGGGACAGTGAGCTTCGCCTTCAGTCCTGGTGTGGTCCTCGTGACTCGGGTGGGGAGCCGTTTCGCGATTACCGTATGCGGGGGCATGCTCTTCTCCCTGGCCTTTTTCTCAAAATTTCTGGCCGTCTTGGCCTCGTTTCCGACATCGGTGGTGGGAGCCTCCATGTTCACTGCAATGGCGGCCCAGATCGGGGCGGGGATCTCTATCATCACCCGATCTGGACGGGCCCTGGCTGGACGAGATTATATGGTTGTAGGAATTCCCGTGCTCATGGGAGTACTCGTTACCATTCTCCCAGGAGCATTTTTTGAGGCCTTTCCCCCCACGGTCCATGCATTGTTGAAGAACGGCCTGGTGGTGGGAATCGTGCTCGTTCTGGTACTGGAACATCTCTTGCTCCCGAAGAGGTTGTGAGGTTTTACCAGAGGGGAGGTCGAGGAAAGCAGATTCTCCTGTTTTTCATCAATCTGGTGGCAAGGGGATTTTGGGGATTGGACTGGTCAAGTGGAGGGAAACCGGATGGGAGAGAAATGAGAATTTAAGCGGGAATGTAAGATGGTGATGCCTGACTCCTATATTAATGGCAAGAATAAAGATTTGCCCCTATTCCCCCACCCTTAAAGACTTATAATTCAAGACCTGACCCCCATCAGTCACCGTCGATCAGGTCTCCTAGGCCGCCCAAAATAGACCCTTCCCCTTTACGCTTTCCACCCCTCGAAGGGGCATGCGCTAAGACACGGTCTGCCATCCGAGAAAAAGGAAGGCTCTGAAGTAACACCGTTCCCGTACCACTCAAGGTGGTGAGAAACAACCCCTCTCCCCCGAAGAACATTGACTTGAGGCTGCCTGCGCGCTGAATGTCGTAATTGATATGCGATGTGAATGCCACGATGCAACCAGTATCAACACGAATGAGTTCGTTGTTCAGCTTCTTAACTATCACCGTCCCTCCGGCATGTACAAAGGCCATACCATCACCGCGAAGCCGCTGGAGTATAAATCCTTCACCACCGAAGAAACCAGCACCCAGGCGCTTTGTGAAGGCAATACTTACCTCGGTGCCCAAGGCGGCGCAGAGGAAAGCATCTTTCTGGCAAAACAGTTCTCCCCTGACTTTGGACATGTCAATCGGAAAGATCTTTCCAGGATAGGGTGCGGCGAAGGCGACACGCTTTTTCCCGTTACCTGTGTTTGTAAAATGGGTCAGGAAGATTGACTCGCCTGTGAGCACCCGTTTGCCTGCATCTAGAAGCTTACCAAAAAGTCCCTCGTCCGGCTTAGAGCCGTCGCCCATCTTTGCCTCGAACGTTATGCCGTCATCCATGTAGTTCATGGCACCCGCCTCGGCAATCACTGTTTCACCCGGATCGAGCTCTACCTCAACGATCTGTATATCATCGCCGATAATCTTGTGGTCAACTTTATGAGATTGCATAGTTTGTCTCTCCTTTCTTCGCCTATCTTAAAAAACCAAACTATGACCAAATAGAAAAACTTCCGTATAACCAGATATACAGAAGAAATTACAGTTCATTGTTAAGGTTGTCAAATGTTGAGGCCTAGCCCCTATTCTTCCCCTGTTCTTGTATTTGTCACGAATGAAGACCTGATCCCCAACCTTTACTTGACAGGAGAAATATAGGATGTCCCCTATTCGTACTCCGCGACATTTGACAACCCGTCAACATTTACGCTAAACACTGAGCTGTCTGATCGAAAAAAGTCCAAGCTGAGGTAACATGTACCGAAAAGGAGAGACTATGAGCAAGGAGGATATAAGAAAACGAACTCAAGAAACCGCGAAGAAACTCTTCGGCAAGGGCATCAAAATGGACCCGCCGTACAAAATGTGGAAGGAGTTCGACCGAGACCTCGCCAACGATTTTTCGATGTTCATCACCGGCACTCTTTACTCCCGCCCTGTCCTGACCCTACCGGAACGTCAGATGGTGGCCTGTGCAGTCCTCGCCGCAACCAGATCAAATGATGAACTGCGGCTGCACGTCAACGCGGCCCTGAACGTCGGCTGCGACCCGAAGAAACTGGCGGAGGTCTTCTTCCAGGTGGCAACCTACTGCGGCATGCCGACCGTAAACATAGCGCTCGAGGTCTACCGAGACGTGCTCAAAGAGCGCGGCGAATGGCCGATCAACGATTGAGGGGTGGCACGACGGCCTTCTAACCTTTTGCCGCCGGAGGAAGTGTCCTTCCTTTTCGTATACGTGCCGAGTGCCGAGCGACCCTCAGCGCAGGACAATTCCGCCAGCCCGGTCCCAGGTCGCAAGCCCGGGGGGCACGCCTTGCATAATGTTGAAACTTACCCCTGTCCCATGCTTATACTTAATATTACAGATGTACCCGTGCTTTCCTTTTACCTATGCTTTCGTCACATTGATCTGAGACAACATGATTTGGATGATCGAAAAGTTCAAAACTCGCCTTTACATCAAAGAAATCACATACGATGTCGACGTCCCGATCCAAATCGAAATCGAATACGGGCTCGAGGGTAAGCGAGTTGATGCTGGATCCATATCAAAAAAAGTGCACTACAATCGGCCGTTGTTGATTAAGGAAGCTCCCAGCCGGACCGCTGATGAACTCGATCACATGGTTGATCGGCACGTCCAGTCTGCGATTCGAGGTCATCTATC
>DAOVIU010000274.1 GCA_030673585.1 Pseudomonadota bacterium
GAGGCAAAGCCTACACCCCCGATGGCAAGGAAGCTATCAAACAGTATATCGGTAACAGCGGCGCCGGACACAGGGAAAACTTCATCGATGCCATCAAAGCCGACGATCACCAAAAACTTAACGCTCCGATCGAGGGTTGTCACATTAGTTCTGCGATCTGCCATATGAGTCATATCTCATACCTGATCGGCAGCAAGGCTTCGCCCGATTTGATCCGCGACAGGATGAAGAACTATCGGGACATCAGGATGACCGCCGACCAACAGATAGAGCAGATTATTGCTAATGACGGTGACATGAACAAGCTTATCTTAGGTCCCAAGCTCACGTTCGACCCGAAGACGGAGAAGTTCGTTGGCGACGATTCCGCCCAGGCCTTCATAATTACGAAGGAGGATCCCCGCGTAGGCCGCCGCCATTACCACACCCAGGACGATGAAGATATTGGTCCCGACCAGGGTCGTCGCAAGGACCCTTTCCGGCTTGGCCAGGAGTTTCTCGACAATCTGGGCATTTCTGTCAAGGCCTTTTGCCAGGTGGCGAATCCGAATCCGGTTGCACGTGACAATGGCCGTTTCCGCGCCGGAAAAGAAGGCAGCACAAATGATACACGCAATGATGATGATGATATAGATCATCTATGTCCGCCCCCTAATGCCTGATCTCCCTTTGGTAACCTGCATCCTGACGATTCGCCTCGGCTCGACTTCCAAGACTTCGAACTCCAAGTCTCCGATTCTTACTTTTTCCTTGACCTTGGGTATCCTGCCCAGCTGATTGATCACGTACCCACCGATACTCTGGGCTTGATCATCCCTGAGGCTCGTCTTCATCTGTTGGTTGAAGTCTTCCAGCTCCATGGCCGCTTCCACCACAATCCGATCCGGAGAGACCTTTTTATATGCGGCCCAGGCCTCTCGTTTCTTATGGGCTATCTTCCCCACGATCTCCTCCAGGAGATCATCCATGGTAATCACCCCGGATACGATCCCGTACTCGTCGATGGCCACGGCGAGGTGTTGCCGTTTCGATTGAAATTCACGGAAGAGGTCATCGATCTTCTTCGTCTCCGGTATAAAATAGACGGGTCGAAGGTAATCCCTCAACGCCTCCTTTTTTGGCTGACGGAGGAAGTCCTTTATGTGCAGGACGCCGACAATAGTATCCTCATTTCCCTCATATACGGGTATTCTGGAATAGCCCTTCCTTTTTAGGAACCGGAGAGCTCTATCAATAGGGGTGTTTACCTCTATGCTGACCATCCTCACCCTTGGGGTCATGACCTGTTCCACACGCTTATCCCCGAAGGAAATAACGTTCTCTATCAGATCCCTTTCCAACCGGTGGACCGCTCCTTCGGAGTAGCCGATGTCCAACGCCGTTTTTAGTTCCTCCTCCGTTACCCCCGGGGAAGGGAAGGGTTTGTGGGCCATGGCACCCACAAAGAGATCCGTAATCCATCGGAGGGACCTTCGGGCAGGGCTAATAACCATGGAAAAGAGGTTTAACGGGATAGCCACCAATGGGGCAATCTGTTCAGGCCATCCCACAGCGATGATCTTGGGCATGATTTCGCCGAACAAGAGAATGAGGAGGGTCATGGCCAATACCGCCACAAGGAGTGCCATGCCACCGGAGAAGAGGTGAGAGGTGATGTTTTCGCCAAGGCTGGAGGAGGCGACGTTGACAAGGATATTCCCAAGGAGGATGGTGGCAAGGAGTCGGTGAGGATTGGAGAGCATCTTGGCCACCAGCCCTTTGGAGGGGGAACGGCTTGCGGCCATTTGCCTCACTTTGAGCCTGTTTAAGCTGAACAGGGCCGTCTCCGAGCCCGAGAAAAAGGCGGAAAAACAGAGCAATATGGCCAAGCCGATGAGCTTGATCGTCATGGAGGGAGATCTCCCATATACTCATACATAATTCTGTAACCAAAGTCCTTCTTTGTCAACAAACTCCTCCGAGGTCTCTAAAAAGGTCCTCTTCGCAGCTCAAAAATATTTTTCCGACTACTCTAAAAGAAGGTGATAGGCGAAATCATTTTGCTTTCCCTCCCACCACGATCTCGGGGATTCTCAAGGTGGGCTGCCCGCTGGCTACGGGGACGCCCTGGCCCTCTTTCCCACAGGTCCCAATGGTGAATCCGAGGTCATTTCCCACCATATCGATCTGCTTGAGGATATCCGGCCCGTTTCCCGTCAGGGTAGCCCCCCTCACCGGGTCTTCAACCTGCCCATTGACGATCAGATACCCTTCGCTCACCTCGAAGACGAAGTTTCCGTTGACCGTGTCCACCTGACCCCCGCCCATCTTCTTTACGAAGAGGCCTTTATGAGTGGATCGGATGATCTCCCCTGGATTTGAGGACCCAGGGGCGATGAAGGTATTGGTCATTCTCGGAACGGGCTTGTAATGGTAGGATTCTCTTCGCCCGTTTCCCGTGGACTGGACCCCCCCCTTTCCCGCCGTAAGCCGATCGAAGAGATAACCCTTAAGTATCCCCTTATCCACCAGGGTTGTCCTCTGGGAAGGGGTTCCCTCGTCATCGAAACAGTAGGATCCCCTTTTTTGGGGAAGGGTAGAATCGTCTACAACGGTGACCAAGGGAGAGGCTATCTCTTCCCCGACCCGATCCGCATAGACCGATAGGCCCTGCTGGACCAAGTCGGCCTCTAGGCCATGACCGATGGCCTCGTGAATCATGGTCCCACCCGCCTCGCTGGAGAGGACCACCGGCATCCTTCCCCTGGGGTCCTCCCTTGCCTCCAGCATCAGCAGGGATCGGTTCGCGGCGATATCAGCCACTTGTTCCGGGGAATATGCATCGAACAGCTCGAATCCAATGCTCCCGCCCACGGGCTCATATCCCGTTTGGGTAATTCCATCCTGAACGGAGACGACCTGAACTAGAAAGATGGTTCCAATCCGATTGTCCTCAACGAAAACGTCCTTTGAATTGGCCACCGTCACCTTCTGATTGTAATCCCCGTAGACAACCTTCACCTGTCTCACCCGTTGGTCCCTTGAACGGGCCCTTTGATTGGCCTTCTCCACCATGGAGACCTTCTGGGACATGGGAATACCATCTGGCAGGAGGCGGACTTCAAGGCTTGACGAAGAAGGTTTCGTGGCCAATTGGATATCAACTGGCTCCGCTTTAGCCCCCACGGCACTGCTCACCGAACTGGCCAATTCCTCGAGGCCTTTCTGGGAAAGTGCATTACAGTACCCATATTAAGTCTTTTGATCGAAGATCACCCGCAGACCCACCCCAGCATCCGTTCCCGTAATAATCCGCTCAATCCGATCATCCTCACAGACGACGGAGCACGTGCTCGTTTTTTCGAGGAAAAGCTCGGCAAAGTCCCCACCGCGTTTCAAAGCTTGCTTCAATATCTTGGAAAAGTCGAGTTCCGCAATCATCGGGTTCCCTCGTAGTTTGTTGACCTGATTTGATAAAGGACCATTTGTTTGGGCCTTCAGCCCTTTATTTCTGAAAGATTTTCCTTCGCCCTCACGTATGAATTTCCCC
>DAOVIU010000237.1 GCA_030673585.1 Pseudomonadota bacterium
AGTGGGTTATGAGCTCATCCACCTTCAGGGGGATATAGAGGATGGAATGGATATTGTGTACGTGAGTAAAATGCCTCAACCCCTCGGTGATCAATTGGCTTTTCGATGGATTCTTAATCAAGAGGTACGAGGGCGTAACGACCTCGTGTTCATATTCGCCCAGGGGCTCCTGGTTGATGACGGCATCGAAATAGGGTTCGTCTCGAATATCGAAGACCCTTCCCACCTCGTGATACCCGTGCTCCTCCGGGTAACCCGCTTCCAGGGCTACTTCTCGACGGTTTCCCCGCACCGAGAACAGGGAACAACTTTGGATCCTCACCAGATTGGCTATCTCGGGGATGATTAAGATAAAGAAATCCCGCAATCGAATCCCTTCCCTTTTGCCCAACTTCCGGTAGATCTTTTCGACGATCTTCTCCTTTGTCTCGTTCAATCTCTGGAGGCTGAGGATCCTCTTCCGGGCTATGACATAGGTCACCCTTCTTGCCAGGACTTCCGCAATCTTACGCTCTAGGGGCATGAACCTCCTATCCTCCTCCTCATAATAGATCTGAATAACCCCCTTGATATCCAGATCTCGAATGCTAAATCGAGGAACATTCATCGGCACGGCAAGCATGGAACGGATTCCCATCTCCCGGACGATCCCCTTATTCTGGTACATGTCCTCTTTCATGATATTCGGGACGAGATAACTCCTCCCCCTTTTCACGACCTCTCCGGCAATGCTATCCTCGAAGGGAATGGTTTTTTGTCGTTTTCCCCCGTCGTAGTCGTAAGAGCCGAAGGAAACCATCTCCCTCCTTTGGGGATCGAAAATCCTGATGGAGGCGGCCGCTGCTCCCAAATATTCGACGATGTGTTTCGCCGCAGCCTCCAATATTTCCCTCTCGCCCAAATTGGGATTGATCTCGATGATGTTCTCCACCTCATCGACCAGACGTCCCACCTCGTCATAGACGACCCGGTTTCGAACTTGGAGCACGAGTTCCTCGAGTTCCCCGCGTGAAAGCCCCGAGCTTTTTATGTTCGGGGCCCTCATAAGGGAACTGATCAATCCCGCTGCTCTTTCAAGAAAGCTTCTCTCCCCCATAGCTCTATGCACTGAGCCCATCAAATGACCCTCTAATCAACCATGCCTCCTTGGAATTCCCTCTCACACCCCCCAGAACTTCTTCCGGTAATGGGGCGAGTAGATGGCGCCAATTGGATTGTGGGCCAAAACCCGATCTTTGATCACCAATGTCGTTACGGGGGCATCCGAATATTTGGAAAACAGGATATCGTTTCCCATACAGAGGCCGAAAATGATGTTCAAATCGGTGCGATTTTGGTTCAATATTCTGGCCTGCGCGACGGGATTACACGTTGCCGAAACCTTCCCCTCTTTCAGGTTGGGAAGGTCAAAGGCCTTCCTGTTGATCCCACATACCTTACAGCAAACCGAGGAAATCCTGAACCGCTTGGCGAGTATTTCGGAGAGGATTCTCATCTCCTCCTCAAGACCGATGCAAAAGGCAATGCCCAAATGTCGGTAACCCATTTTCCTGCAGAAGAGAATGAGTTCCTGGAGACGATTCATCCTCATGGTGAACTCGGAATCGATCGATGAGGCTACCCTCAATATCCTGCGGTTTTTTCGATCCTTATAGACATTGATCACATCGCCGCGAATATCCGTACAGTCCATCCCTTCGCGGCATTCCTTCGTGACACAGATGGCACAATTCATCCCCCAACTCCCCCTGTAGAGATCACCCAGTTTTACAAAACGCCTTTTATGTTAACAGCTTAGCCATAAGAAGGCAATCGTTTTCTCTCCGCAACGCCTTGGGTCTCCCAAGAAGGTCCTTATCTATGAGCTTAATGTGCCGGACGCCGGGGAGCCGGAGGGTTACCTCGGAAGGGCTGAAGCGAAGGTGGGGACGAAATTTTGCAGGGGATGAGCAATAATTTGCACCTTCCAGGCCTGAAAACCCCTCTCTCTCATCATGTTTCCAGATAGAAATCCTGTTATTTCAATATGTTATATATCCGCACTGAATTGTGGCATAATATTTGCTTTTGAATAAACCGAGGTTTGAAAAAAATGAAAAAATTTCTCCTCCCGCTATCAATATTTTTCCTGATTTCGGCCTGCGCGTCCTCCACGCGAAATGGGACCAATGGGGTGTTTCCCCCCATGGTGGACGGAATGTATGACAATAATCCCATTTTGGTCAACCAGCGGGTTATGGAGATCCAAAGGGTAATTAATTCCGTCTACTTCCTTCACACCGATACCGAATTCAAACTGGAGGATGGAGAGGTCATCACCTCTGAATTAGACGGCGCCGGCGTTGTGATCTACGACAGATATATCCTCACCGTCAACCACGCGGTCTGCCAAGACAGCCTGGAGGTGGAAATGATCACCCCCGTGGGAATCCAAAGCATAGACGTTCCGGCGGAAAAACTGAGCGAACACACCTATCTCAAACTGGACGATAGCCGCATCGAATTGGAGCCGGTCGTGAAGGGCAAAGAGGACGACATTGCCATCTTCAAGCTGCCGCATGACCTCCGCCTCAACTCCTTCCCCTATGGGATCGGCAATAGCGATGAGCTCGAGGTGGGAAACTTCATCTACGTCATCGGAAACCCCATGAATTACGGGATCAACGTAAGGGAGGGAATTGTCAGTGCAATGATAGCCCCCGAAGCCATTTCCGCCATACTGCCTCGGTTTGAAAATGCCTTCATGATTTCCAATGGAGTCAACCCCGGTGACAGCGGAACCCCGGTTATCGCCATCCGTGATGGACACTATGAGCTGGTCGGCCTATCCCAAGGCATCTTCACCAATGCGCAGAATTTGAGCTGGGCCATTAAGATCAACCCCATCATACACAAGCTGCATGAAGGCGTGGGAGGTATCATAAATCCTCAGATGGATCGGGGGGGGGAAATGTCCCAAGGTAAAAACCGTGAGGGACAATCCCGATCCGACCCAGCATAACCCTCCTGTTCATTTCAGTTCAAACCGCTTCGCGGTCCACCTTCCAGTTTTCGCGCTGAAACCAAATGCCTTGAGGTTAGTAATAACGACCCCTACGTTACCTTCAGCTTCGACGGTAATCATAGACTCCCCAACCTCCAGCCTCTCCTCATCCCATCTGTTGGTAAGGGCGCTGAATCCGAGGATACGGATGTTCGTGGCGGCCACCGCTACGTGTCCATCGAATTTGCTTTCCTGAACCCGCTCCCCTGAAATGAGATTCTGAGTCACCCAACGGTTCCCCACGGCCGAGAAGGCCACAAGCTCCCGTTCCCTCACTAAAAGGTATACCTCTTTCTCCACCACGTCTCCCGAGGAGGCGACCCCCGGGGGAAACCAAACCAGCGCCATCAAGAGAAGTATCCCGGGAACAATCTTTTTCATCATCGACTACGCCCCCTTTTAAGAAACCGAACTATCCAGCTGACTCCGAACAGCAATATCCCGGATAGGCCCATTCCCATCAGGCCGAAATGGGAATAGCCCATCAATCTGCCGAACAGTGCTACTCCTCCTCCCCCGATTACAGCGGCCATTGCCCCCGCGGGGTTGAGCCGAAGCCTTTTCCCGTGAAACCCACAAATCACCGGCAAGACCAAACCAGACGAATAGATGGTATAACCCAGGAGCAACGCCTTAATAACCCCTTTCATCTTGAGGGCAATTCCCAGTGAGGCGAGCCCGATGACTACGATGAGCACTCGGGAGATAAAGAGGAGGTGTTTATCCTTCATGCCACGCCTCATATAGGGCTTGATAATGTCTGCAGAGATAATTGTGCTTGTGGTGAGCAGACACGTATCGGCCGAGGACATCACCGCGGAGAGCAGCCCTGCAATGACCAGGCC
>DAOVIU010000062.1 GCA_030673585.1 Pseudomonadota bacterium
ATACCAATGACAGAGCACATTTCCCTCTTCGTCGAGCGCCGCCAGGTTCGTGCTCACTGAACCTACATCAATTCCCAGATAACCCTTCATCGTATTTTTGGCTTACAATCTTTTAAGCGTTTCTCGTCAGTGGCCGCTTTGTCGATGGGTTGAACTCATCCCACACCGCGTCGGCGATCTCCCCGTATTGCTTGGCATAGTGGTCAATCTGACAACTCAGTTCGCTAAACAGGGTTTCAGCACCCGGGTGGGTAAAATAACGGGCATATTGTAGCGCCATCTCCCGACCAACCCAGGGTTCATCGACGAGCATGCATGGCCTCAATAGGTTTTCCGAATAGGGCTGCAAAGCGCGAATTTTTTTGAACAGCGGTGAATTGAGGGCTTTCAGGAGGGTAGTTTCCCTGATGTTATCCGATGCGAAATGGCAAAACACGCAAGGTTCGACATCCCCTTTAGCATTGATGTGAAAATACATCCGTCCTCCTGCCATACAGCCATTGGTCAACTGGCCATCATTCCAAAAGTCAACGAAAAGAAGGGGCTTGGTAGCTCGGAAGATCTTCAGCTTTTCCCTCAACAGATTTCTCTGCTCCGGGGTAGGGAGTAACCCGATATCGGGATTCTTACCGACGGGAACACACATGAAATACCAGATCAGGATACATCCCTTTTCGGTTAAGAAGTCAATGAACCGTTCGCTGATCAAAACATCCGTATTCTCCTTGGTTTGGGTGAGGGAGCAGGCAAAGAGGACCTCGGCTTGGTTGAGCAGATCCATGCTTTGGACGACTTTTTCGAAGTGTCCTTTTCCCCGCCTTTTGTCGGTCTCCTCCCTGAATCCCTCCAGGCTGATGGCAGGCATGACGTTGCCCAACCGAGCAACGTTTTCCACCATTTTCTCGTCCAAAAAACCCCCGTGGGTAAAAATGTGAAAGGCCATGTCAGGGTGGGCCTCGTATACCCCCAGAAGATCTTTCCTCAAAAAGGGCTCTCCACCGAGGACCACAACCAAACTGATTCCCATCTCTTTAGCTTCAGAGAGGATTCGATGAATGAGCTCTGGCTCCAATTCATCGTGGGAATAGTCTCCTGCGTAACACCCGTAACAATCGAGGTTACACCTCATGGTGGGGCTGATAAGCATTGCCCGGGGCGGATAGTAGCCGGTTCGGGATTCAAAGGCCTTCCTTCGATTTGTGCCCTCCAAGAATTGGTTGACAAGGAGTTGACGATCTTTTTTCGTTGAATGGGATTGGATTCCCTTAGAATCCTTCGGGCCACGTCCAAACTGGGGTGTTTCTGCCTGAACGATTCCCGTATCCATCTAATTTTTTTCTTATACGAATCCTTACGAGGAATTTTTTCGGCCAGATAGGTGAGCCAAATCAGCTGCTCATCCGAGGTATTGGATAACAGGGATATTGCGGCCGAGGTGAATTTATTGCTTGAAAGCCTCTTGATGCGGGAAAGTAAATGCAAGTTATCTTTCATCATTCCAAGACCTCTAAAAAACCTATATCAACAAAAGAAGTATAAAGCAAGAAGTTTTCCCTTAATGATAACGGAGGGCCGCCATATTTAAGCATAATGCTTCTGGCTTTTGAAATGGCGCTGGGCCTTTCGCACAGCCGGCCAGAGCCCTATGTTCATGGGGCCGAATATGATGAGGCTCCTTCTCATGGCGAAGGGGTTGAAAATCCGCTTTACCAGGGAGGGTATGGAATAGAACTCCCGGTTCACCCTCCAGAATCCCTCCTGGAGCTGATCAACCGTCATCCGTCGAGGCCTGAAGACCACGGTAGCCATATCGTATTTGCTCCAATCCTCGGTCAGTATTCTCCCCTCATCCTTCAGCCTCCGGTATACCCTCGTCCCCGGAAATGGCGTGAGAACCGGCAAAAAGGCCCCCTCAATGTGATTTCTCTCCGCGAAGTCGAGAAACTGGCCGAAAACAGTGGGCTCATCGTAGTCGTAACCGAAGACGAATGAGGCATAAACCCCGATACCGTGGTCGTGGAGCCTTCGGATTCCCTCCTCGTACTCCTCGACTTCGTTCATCCTCTTGCCCATTACCCTCAGATTATCATGGGTCAGGCTTTCGAAGCCGATGAACATTCCATGACACCCTGCCTTGGCCATCAACCGGACGAGCTCGGGATCTCGCGCGATGCTCATGGGTCCCTGGCTCACCCATCTCAACCGGTGATGGGAGAGCATGGTCAGCAACTCCCGTGCATACTGCATATTTCCAACCAGGTTGTCATCCGCGAAAAAGATGTAGGCCTTGGATCTCTCCAGGGCATCGATTTCCTCCTCTACCCGCTCGATGGGCCTCGTCCTGTAGCTTCCCCCGTACATAGCCGTTACCGAGCAGAATTCACAGTCATAGGGACATCCCCGGCTGGTCTGGATCAGATTTTCGAAGAAATATCCCTTCTTATCCAACAGACCCCTTTTTGGCAAGGGAAGCTTGGATAAATCGGTCCTCCTCTCCTGTTTGTAGAACGGCTTTAGCTCATTCCTTTGAACATCCTCCAGGATGTTCGCCCATATCTCATCGGCCTCCCCTATCGCCACGCTATCGCAATGGACCTTGGCCTCCTCGGGCAACCATGTTGGATGTATTCCCCCCATGATGACCGGTACCCCCCTCTGGCGGAATTCCCTCGCGATCTCATACCCCCTGGGCGCCAATGGGGTCATCGCGGTGATGCCCACCAGGTCGACTTTCTCCGTGAAGTCAATGGGAGTTAGGCTTTCGTCGACAATGGAAACTTGATGTTCCTCCGGGGTAAGCCCCGCCAAAAGACTGGTGCCGAGGAGGGGAAATTTGAAGGTGATTACATCCCAAAAGCTATTCTTAGGCCACCTGGGTACAATTAATTTGATCTTCATATGCTTTTCTGTTGACCTTGATTGATGGGAGGGCCCTATATTCTCTGATGGGCCTTTTCAATAATAAAACATATTGGTGGAAAATGCGACCGCCGTGCCATGGCCGGATCCCGAATATCTGGAGCCACCGTTGTCCATGAGCGTAATCTGCTGGAGAAGTGGGGTACCCATCGAGGGTGAGCAGAGCTTGTCCTGAGCGTAGCCGAAGGAAAGGGGAAAGCCAGCCCTTTAGAGGCTGGAAGGGGGGAGTATTCCCCACCTGCTAGCCCCGAAAGGGTCACTTCGAAAGCACTGAAGCGAAGGGACAACGGTATCCAAGTATAAAAAAAGACCTTCGCCCTTTTACTCTCAGGAGAGGCGATCCCAGATCAGGTCCGCGGTTATCTCGCCAGAGGCCACAACGGCCGAAATCCCGCCACCCGGAGAAGTCCAGTGCCCTGTGAGGTAGAGGTTCTTAAGGGGGGTGGCCCGATTGAGCCTGTAGATCCCCGCCTGTCGGGGATATTGAGCCCATCCATAGGCGGAGCCACTTCGATTATTGGTCATTCGTTCAATGGTCACGGGAGTAGAATCCTCCATGACGAGGATGCGATCTCTGAGGTTGGGAATCATTCCGGATGCTTTTTCCAGGAGTCGCTGAGACAAATTTCTCCTTACATTATCGTTCCAGGTCCGGCTGTACGCATAGGGAATTTTAAAGCTCAAGCAGAGGGTACTCATTCCCTTCGGGGCATGATCCGGGCTGACCAGCGACGGGGCCAGGAGGTAATAGGAGGCGTTTTGCGGGAGCTGGTTCTTGGAAAGGGCATCGTACTCCTTCAATGGGTCGTAATCGTGAAAGATCTCGTTGTTGGCGCAAGGAATCTCCTGATCCAAGGAGCCGTCAATTCCGAGATAACTAATGTAATATGAGAGGGACGGCTTCATTCTTTGAAGCCTGGAAAGGAAACGCGGGGAAATCACTCCTTTTTCCACGAGCCCGCAGAAGGTCATGGTAGCATCGCAGTTGGAGACGATAGCCCTTCCGGTATACTCGGCTCCCTCTCTCGTCCTGATACCGATTGCCCTTTTATCCTCTATGAGAATGCGGGTGACCTCTTGCTTGGTCATAACCTGGCTCCCCAACTGAACCAGCTTTTCCATAAGAAGGCGGGGGAATGTCTCCACGTTCCCCTTTACGCAATATACCCCACCCTCGAAATAGCTCATCTCAAGACTGCTCATGGCAACTACGGAAATCCACTGGGGAGGCATAAGGGCATAGGAACTCCTCACGGAGAGGATGGTCTTCAGCCTGGGATCCACGATGTACTGATCCAGCAGATCCTGTAAGGTCTTATCCTTCCACCGGGAATAGAGCGGATAACGGGAACGGAATGCCTTGGTGTCGAACCAATCCAGGGAGGGAGGCATCCCGGACATCTCCCGGAATAAATGGTCAAAGGTGGAATAAACCTCCCTTATCCCCTTCGACTCCTCCGGAAACTGAGAACTGAGGTGATCAATATGGGAATTTAGGTCCGAGTACTGGCGGATCTTTCGATCGGGGAAATGATACTCCCTGGCCGGCTCCAGCCGGATGAATTGGATCTTGTCCAAAAGGTTGAGGCGGTCCAAGAGCCTCCAGATCCGTCCCGCTCTCTGGCATTCCCCTATGGACTGAACCGAGACGTCAAAGGCAAATCCCCTTCTCCGAAACGAGGTACAACATCCCCCCACATTACGGTTCTTCTCAAGAACGAGGACCTTGAGGCCTCTCTGGGCGAGAAGCGTCCCGCAGGTCAATCCCCCCACTCCGGCCCCGATGATGATGACGTCGAAATCGAGATGAGGCATCAAGCCCTCCTATCTCCGAGAATGCCGAGCGCCTGCAAAATGGGGTGCGGGGCCCCCTATGGGGGGATGACGTTGGCCGAGGGAGCTATCCATACCTCCCGAAGAGGATGGAAATATTGGATCCTCCGTTTGAGAAGCCGTTTAAGAGTGCCGAATCGATCCTCTTTTCCCTGGCTTCGTTGGGGGTATAGTCGAGGTCGCAATCCGGATCAGAAGCGGAATAGTTGATGGTGGGGGGGACGACTCCATGGTAGATGGCCAGCAGGGCAGCGCAAGCCCTCATACCACCCGATCCATCGAATTCCCCCACCATGGACTTCACGGAGCTAATGGATATGTCCCTTGCCCCCTCCCCATACACAGCCTTGATGGCCCGGGTTTCGGCAATGTCGAGATCCCTGGTGGAATTGGAGGCAGCACAAACGTAGTCCACCCGTCTTCCCCCCGAGGCCTTTGCCATGGCCTTCGCCAAGAAATTCCCTTCCCTGTCGTAGTTGAGGACGCCGAAATTCGATCCGGAGAGGCCATGGGATAGCACTTCGCCATAGATCCTAGCCCCTCTTCTCCGGGCATGTTGGAGCTCCTCCATGACGATGATGCCGCTGCCTTCCCCCAGTACGAACCCGTTGCGATGGGCATCGAAGGGCCTCATGCCCTCTGGAAAGGGGGTTTTCTGAGGGGAAAGGCTCCCCAGGGTCGAATAGACGTGAAAGAGGGGTTCGCTTATTTCATCGCCCCCGCCGACGAAGATCACGTGGGCATCGCCCCTTTTCAACAGGTGGAAGGCGAATACGATGGCGCTTTCCACGGAGGCTTCCTTATGGGAAAAGGTAGTGTTGATCCCCCGGATTCCGAATTCCAGGGAGCTGTGGCTACAGATGGAGTTGGGCACGGCGGTCTGGAAGAGAAGCGGGGTTGCCCCCACTGGTCCCTCCTCGATCAATCCCCTGTAGTAGAGATCGACGCTTTTGGAACTTCCCAACCCCGTGCCAACCATGATCCCAACCCGATCTCGATTCTCCCTCTCCAGCTCCAGGCCCGAATCATCCAGGGCCATCCTCACCGCGGATACCACCATCTTTCCGATCCGGTCCATTCTCCTCAGATTGGCGGGCTTGAGGTATTCCTTGAAGTCGATATCGGGGAGCTGGCCGCCCAGCTGAGAGTTGAGTTTGCTCACATCGAAGCCCGAGATAGGCCTGATTCCGCTCCTCCCCTGGATACATCCCTCCCAAAAGGGTTCCTTGCCGACCCCGATGGAGCTCATTACTCCCATGCCTGTGATGACGACTCGATTGTCCATACTATAGTCAATTGGCGAACCGTGATGGCGATAAACCGACCTCAGGCCAAACCCACCTCGCTTTCAGCGCTGTGCTCCGTTCCCTGTTCCACCTTCCTTCCCTTTTCCAAAGACCAGACATACGTTGTTCCCCCCGAAGGCGAAGGAGTTGGAGATGGCGATGTCAACCTTCCTCTGGATGGCCTCGTTGGGGGTATAGTTTAAATCACACGAGGGGTCGGGGACCAGGTAGTGAATGGTTGGGGGAATGATCCCCTCCCGTATAGTTACAAGGGTAGATATGGCCTCGATGGCCCCCGCGGAGCCGAGGCAATGTCCCACCATGGATTTAATGGAGCTAATGGGAAGGGATTTCGCCTTTCTCCCGAACACGCTTTTGATCCCGTTGGTTTCGGCCACATCATTCGAGATGGTTCCCGTCCCATGGGCGTTGATGTAGTCGACATCGGAAGGATCGACTCCCGCGTTCCGGAGGGCCATGGAAATGGCCCTGGCAATTCCCTCCCCATGAGGTTCAGGAGCGGTGAGGTGATAGGCATCGGCACAGATTCCATATCCCAGTATTTCACCCAGGATGTTGCTCCCCCTGGATATGGCATGATTCATCTCCTCCA
>DAOVIU010000177.1 GCA_030673585.1 Pseudomonadota bacterium
CCCCTCCTTCGCCCAAAAGGCGGCCATCAAGGCCCTCGATTACGACGTTTCGGAACTGATCGGGCAATACCGACGTAAAAGGGATCTCGTCTACGAAGGTCTGAGGGAGAAATATACCGTCCAAAAACCCCAGGGGGCGTTTTACATCTTCCCCGAGGCAAAGGGCGATGATTCCTGGAAGTTCGTCGAAAACGCCATCGAGAATAACGTATTCATCGTGCCGGCCACTGTCTTCTCGACGCGGAATACTCACTTCAGGATATCCTTTGCGGCATCCGACGAGATGCTCATGAAGGGAGTAGAGATACTAAACCGGATTGCTTGAGGCGTGATGTCGATTACCCTATAATTTAACTATAGGCGAATTTCCTCAGCCCGTCGAACTATACGTATCTATTGTCTTGGTTGTCAGCTCGAACGAGGGTCCCGTTTTAGTATTCATACATTCCCCATTCGGCAAAGATGATCCACTCCTTTTTCCGGATAAAGGCGTCCATGGTGTGACAGCGGTGACGGCATGTTAATCAACAACCCAAGGGGGAAAGAACGGTGTCCAATCCAAAGCAAAGGGTCCTCCTGGGAAATGAGGCCATTGCCAGGGGCATAGTGGAAGCGGGATGCCACTTCATGGCGTCCTATCCGGGGACACCCAGCTCCGAGATCCTCCCTGCCGTCGTTCGCTTCAAAGATGAGGAACATCTGGACACCTATGTCGAGTGGTCCACCAATGAAAAGGTCGCCTTCGAGAATGCACTGGCCGCCGCTTACACCGGAAAAAGGGCCGCGGTGTGCATGAAACAGGTCGGGTTGAATGTCGCCACCGATCCGTTGATGAGCTCCGCCTATCTCGGCGTTGTGGGGGGATTCGTGATCATCAGCTGCGATGATCCGGGACCCCACTCCTCCCAGACGGAGCAAGACAGCCGGTTCCACGGGATGTTTGCCAAAATCCCCGTGCTCGACCCCTCGAGTCCTGCGGAAGCAAGGGAAATGGTAGCCTATGCCTTCGAGCTCTCGGAGCGCCACCAAATCCCCGTGATCCTCCGGCCAACGCTACGAATCTGCCATGCCCGCCAGACCATCTCTTTCGAGCCCATCGTAAAAGTCGACAGAAAGGCCAAATTCGAGAAGGACCCGGAACGGTGGGCCGCTACTCCGCAGTTTCGGTTCTCCCTCCACGAGGAATTGAATAGAAAACTGGAGAATATCCGAGAGGAGTTCAACGGGAGGAACGACCTCAACCTCCTCCAAAACCCTAGGGAAGAATCTACCTTGGGCATCATCGCCGCTGGGGTCAGCCACGCGATCTTGCGGGACATATTGACGGAGAGGGAAATGGACGACCAAATCCCCCTCCTCAAAATCTCGACCCCTTATCCCCTGCCCACCAGGATCGTCGACCGATTCATGGCCCAATGCGATCATATCCTCGTGCTGGAGGAAACGGAACCCGTCATCGAGCACCAAATTCGGGATAAGAGCAAAGTCCTCGGTAGGTTGACCGGCACCGTACCCAGCGAGGGGGAACTCCTCCCCCAAACTATTGCTCGAATCCTCGCCGATCTCTGCCATCGACTATCCCTCCCATGGGGTGAAACGCCGGAAGCGGAGGAACTGGAAAAACTGGTGTTCGACCTGGACCTTCCAATCCGCCAGCCATCCCTCTGTTCCGGGTGTGCACATCGGGCCGCGTTTTACGCCATCAGGAGGTCCTTCCCCAACGCCATCTTTCCCAGCGATATTGGCTGCTATACCCTGGGAATGAACCTCAATGCAGTGGATACCGTCCACGACATGGGAGCCTCCATCACCTTTGCCAGCGGCTTCTACCACGCACACCACCAAGACGGAAGGGATATCCCCATCATCGCCACCATCGGTGATTCCACCTTCTACCACTCCGGGACCACTGGACTCTTAAACGCAGTCTTCAATGGATCCCGATTTGTTGTGGTCATTCTGGACAACGAAATTACCGCCATGACCGGCATGCAACCCACCCCCGAACAGGGAGTCACCGCGGATGGCCATCCGGGACATGCCCTCTCCTTGGAGGAACTGGTCAAGGGGTGTGGGGTGAGATACCTCAAGGTCGTAAATCCCTACGATATCAAGGGGTTTATGCGGGACCTGAGGCGCGCCGTAAGGTACACCCAAGCACCCGACGGAGGGATCGCCGTGCTCATCTCCCGGCACCCGTGTATCGCCTATAAGAGAGAAGAACTGCCGATAACACCCGTAAAGGTCGAAATTCGGCACATCCCCCCTCCGGAAAAGGATCTCCCCCTCATACAAGAAGGCGCAATCCCGGAATTCCTCCTGCCCACATATGAGGACAAAATACCTCCCTGTCAGGCTGACTGTCCCCTCGAGCTGGATGTTCGAGGGTATGTCGCGCTCGTCTCGGAGGAAAAGTTCGAGGAGGCCTTGGCCCTGGTCCAAGAGAAAAATCCCTTCCCCGGAATCACGGGCAGAATCTGTTCGCGCCCCTGTGAAAAGGTATGTCGAAGGGATGATGTTGACGAACCAGTTGCCATCAATCTGCTCAAGCGTTTCCTTGCGGACCGAGTGGAGGACATAAGGGTGGACATACCCACCTTGGAGAAGAGTGGGCAAAGGGTGGCCGTGGTGGGGTCCGGGCCGGCCGGGTTGATGGCTGCTTATGAGCTGAGGAAAAAAGGTCACTCGGTGACCATTTTTGAGGCCCTTTCCGTGATGGGGGGCATGCTTGCGGTGGGAATTCCGGAATATCGCCTTCCCAAAAGGGTATTGGAAAGGGAGGTTTCGCTGGTTACGAGGATGGGCGTTGAGGTAAAGCTGAATACGCCCATTGGCCCTGATCTGCCCCTGGATCAGCTGAAGGCGGAGGGGTATCGCGCTATCTTTCTGGCAACCGGGGCCCACCTCAGCGTGCAATTGGATATTTCAGGGGAAGGGCTTGCTGGGGTGATCCCAGCCCTGGAGTTTCTGAAGCGGAGTGCCTTGAGCCAAAAGCTGGAGGTGGGCAGGAGGGTGGCGGTGGTGGGCGGTGGCAACGCTGCCGTCGATGCCGCCCGGACGGCGATGAGAAGGGGGGCTGGGGAGGGTTCTATCCTCTATCGGCGATCCGGACAGGAGATGCCCGCTGATCCCGAGGAGGTGAAGGGAGCAGAGGAGGAAGGGATTCGGATCCACTATCTGGCCAATCCCATTCGAATCATCGGCCTCAACGGTCGAGTCTCAGCCGTGCAGTGTCTCCGCATGGAGTTGGGGGAGCCCGATGAATCCGGGAGGCGAAGGCCCATTCCCGTTGAGGGTTCGGCGTTCGAGATTGAGGCGGACATGGTAATCCCGGCCATCGGCGAGGTCCCTGACCTCTCCTTTGCAGGGGATTGGGGGTTGGCCGTTGGCCGATATGGCACCCTGGAGGTCAACCCCACGAGCTTGGAGACCAATGTGGAGGGAATCTTTGCAGGTGGCGATGTCGTAACCGGCCCCAACACATACATCGATGCGATGGCGGCGGGGAAAAAGGCGGCAACATCCATACATCACTACCTGCGGGGTGAGGACCCGAAATCGGCCGAGGGCCTTGAGGGAAAAGAGGCCGAACTGATCTCAGTGGATACCGACAAGGTGGAACCCCAGGCAAGGGTTGAATCCCCGACCCTTTCCGTTCGACGTCGGAAGAGAGATTTCCGGGAGGTTCATCTCCTCCCCGATCAGGAGGAGATAACCCGGGAGGCGGCGAGATGCCTCCATTGTGGGCAGTGCACCCAGTGTGATGTCTGTCTGATCCAGTGCCCAGAGGGTGCTATCAGCAAGAATGAGCATGGATATACCGTCGATTTTGGCAAATGTACCGCCTGCCACGTCTGTGCTGAGGACTGCCCCACGTTTGCCATTACCATGCCCGTAGTGGGTGCTTGTGTGGCCTGCGACTACTGCCTCACATGCTTCGAATGTCCATCCCTGCTCAAGGGTCAAGATGGTAAGGTCCTGATCGACCGGAGGACGTGTATAGACTGCGGCCTGTGCCTGGAGGTTTGTTCACAGGAGGCTATCGTCAGGATCGAACAGTGAGATTTCTAGAATGGCGTTCCTTGCAGCTCCTTTTACCAAGTTTTAGTGCTGTGGTCATGCAGTGTTGCGGTGCTGCAGTTTCGCGAATCTCATAGCCAAGGGGAAGGCATCAATAAACGGGATGTTTCCATGAAGGTGCAGATAATCCTGGCTGGCGTGGGTGGACAGGGAGTTCTCTTTGCCACTCGGGTTTTCGCCCAGCTGGCCACGGCCAAGGGATTTCCCGTTATCGGGTCGGAGACACACGGCATGAGCCAGCGGGGCGGTTCCGTCATTTCCCATTTGAAAGTGGGGCCATTCAATAGCCCCCTCATCGGGACCGGGGCCGCGGATATCCTGTACTCCTTTGAAGAGAACGAGAGCTACCGATCCCTTCACTTCTTGAAGGGGTCCAACGGCCTCTGTTTCATCAACGCGCCCGATGAGGGCCTCATGGACCCAGGTATAAGGACCTATCTGGAAAAAAGGCGCATCGGTATTTACGTCTTCCCCGCAGATGCCATCGCGCAGGAATTGGGATCTCCCCTCTCCTCAAACCTCGTCCTAATCGGATTTTCCTCCATCCACCCCTCTTTTCCCTTCGAATA
>DAOVIU010000233.1 GCA_030673585.1 Pseudomonadota bacterium
CTGTGCCAATAAAAGGGCTCGCCGGGATTACGCCATTGATGAAACCTATGAGGCCGGTATGGTGTTGGTGGGTACGGAGGTGAAGGCCTTGAGACAGGGAAAGGCCCACCTGAAGGACAGCTACGCCCGTATCAAAGACGGTGAAATCTTTCTGGTGGGTAGCCATATCAGCCCCTATAGTCATGGAAACCAGTTCAACCATGATCCCGACCGAACGAGGAAGCTTCTGATGCACAGGAGGGAAATCAGAAAGCTCTATGGCAAAACCAGGGAAAGGGGGTTTACGCTCGTTCCCGTGAGAATGTATTTTAAGGACGGGAAGGCCAAAGTGGAAGTCGGACTCGGCAAGGGCAAGAAGCTCTACGACAAACGGGAGGCTCTCAAGAGGAGAGATATGGAGAGGGAGGTCGAGAGGAGCTTCAAGGGGAAGAGAATTGGGTAAGATAATAGTGACGGGTTATTAGTTATCAGTTATTAGTTAAGAATTATTAAATAAGAGGTAGGAGGGAGCAAGGCTAAGATTACATCAGATTAAAAACAGAAAGGGGGGCGAAAAGGGTTCGACGGAGGTAATTGAGGCTGGAATGGCATGCCGAGGTCCTATCTGCTCGTTAAACAGATGGGAACTTAAATAACCGGAACCAACTACGGTTATGCCTACGCCTAATTGAGGCGTAGCGTCCCTTCGGTTTTTTCCTGCGGAATCGAAAGGGATGTCATCTCAGTAGGATAGTTTCTCCCCCGACGCTTATAAGGGGAGGGGCGAACCTTCATAAGCTAGCACCTCGAGGATCCTGCCCGTGGGAGTTTTGAGGTGTGAATCCAAAAACGCGGGATAAGCATGTAGATGTTCCAGAGGAATGCCTTCGGACGCGGGTTCGATTCCCGCCGCCTCCACCAAGAAAAGGAAGGGTTAGACAAACGGACTAACCCTTCCTTTTTTATGGTGTCCAAATAGCCTCCATGTTAAATCAATAAATGGGCGCGTTATTTCCATTGAGGATCAGCGCCGCCGATTCCGCCGGTTTCCCTGAGTCGAAAGCAGGAGATTACCGTTGATGACTTGCTGCTCTTCGTCTCATGGATTTTGTGCTTTACACCCTGTCGAATTTGCCCAATAATCGTATGGGCCGACTTGTGGCCCAGGCCTCCTAAGCCAACGATGCTCATGCTCCATGGCTGGGAGAGATGATCTTAAGGAGGGAACCATTATGCGAAAGCTCAATCCTCAGTATCTCGAAGCCGTCACTGCTCTTAGCAACCGATGCCCCTATTTCTCCCTCATTTCCATGTCCATTCGCGATATAGGCATCGGACACTCTCTCCTTGAGATTGATGTGCAAAACAAACACCTTCACCCCTTAGGGGCCGTTCATGGGGGAGTCTTTGCATCAATAATTGACGCCGCGGCCTTTTGGGCGGTGTTTTCCGAGGTGGATGAGAATGCGGGAATGACAACGGTGGACCTGAAAGTCAACTATCTAGCCCCCGCCCAAAGTGGCAAACTGATCGCCAGAGGTCGCCGGATCAAGCTTGGCAAGACACTTGCCCTGGGCGAGGCCCAGGTCCTCAACGAGGAAAACACGATACTAGCTCATGGAATCTCCACCTTGATGGTCCTCCGGGACCGCGGAGTAGCCTTTGAGGACTCTCTGCCTCCAAAGTTTATTGAAGAGGGGTAAGGTGTTGCGCTGCGTTTTGGGCAACGGTTACAGTAGGGCCCTGATATAGTTTCCCTTGCCCAACTACCGGGGCCGATTCATTGCCCTGCGGCAGCGCGCCAGAATCGAGAGGACTTCGAAGGGTCGCTCGATTTCGGGGAAGGTCGGGACCCCCGCGGGTTCGATGAACCCCTTGCACTCCTCCATGTACCGCTTTTCACCGCTAAAGGTAACGAGGATAGGCTTTTCCGGGTACTTCTTCGACAACTCGATTATGAAGTCGAACGAAGGGATGCCGGTGTCCTTCGTGAGCATGAGTATGGGAACCACTGAATCGATGCTCGGGTCTTTGAGCACCACTTCCATGCCCTCCCTGTACCCGAGCTCGATTCCCTTGACGGAGGCGGCACCCCATATGTCAACCGGGTTTCGCATACGGATAAACGGGGGGCTAATGTCTTGAAGCCTTTTAACCGTATCCGGCTCCAATTCGGGCACCGCAAGCCCGAGACGGGTGCAGAGGTCGGCGAGGACCACGAGCATTGCCCCGGAAGGGGCCAAAAAACTGACCCGATTTCCCTTGGGCAAGGGCACCATGGAGAAGGCTTTGCCCGCAAGGATGAGGTGAGTGTAATCCCAGATCCTGACGATGCCGGCTTGGCGGAGCATGCCTTCTACGAGGCGGTCTTCTGCGGCTAGGGCGGCCGTGTGAGCAACCGCGGCGTGTTTACCAGGTTCTGTGAAACCGCTTTTTAGCATGACAATTGGCTTTGTACGGGTAACCTCCCTCGCTATCTCCAGGAAGCGTCTTGGGCGTTTGAAGCTTTCGAGGTACATCACGATTGCCCTCGTCTCGGGATCATCCGCCAGGTACTCAAGGGCCTCGCTCTCGTCTATATCTATTTTATTCCCGAGGCCAATAACCCGCGCAACGCCGAAATGCTCCGATGAAAGGATGTATTTCATCGTGTGTGTAGCGAAGTTTCCGGTTTGCGCTATGTAGGAGACCGTGCCGCGACGGATCTTGCCCAGGGGGAAGAAGCTTGAGGTGAAGCAATGGGGCGTTGAAGTGTGGCCGGAGGTATTGGGCCCCAGGACACGCATCCCTTTCTCCCGTACGATGTCAATAAGCTCCTGCTGGATTTGCGCTCTGGGCTCATCCACCTCGGCAAACCCGCCAGCGGAGAGGACAACGTGCCTGATCCCATTTGCGGCGCAATCCCGAAGTGCTTGCGGAGACGCCTCTGCAGGAAGGATGATTATTGCTAAATCGACACCTACCGGCAGGCTGGCGATTGAGGGTTGGACCGGCATGCCCAGGATTTGGCCGCCCTTTGGGTTAACCAGGTAAAGTTTCCCCGGATAGCCATTGGCCAGGATGTTTCGAATGACTTCGTGCCCGGGTTTACCGGGAACGGATGAGGCACCAATGACGGCTATGCTCTTGGGCTCAAAAAACGTGGCTAATTTCCCGTCCATAGGAAATTTTCCCCATAAGCCTCGGACGAATCGGAAAACAACACGTAGTCCGGTAGTCAACTGGATAATACCCGAGGTGATGAAACAAATTACATAAGGTTAAGACAATCCATTTGTCAAGTCTTTATAGTGTCTTCTCCCTTGACCCAAGGTCCAAAGGGGGGTTGAAAGATTCCTGTAGCCCTGCCAGTCTCCCAAGTCCATTGGCAACCGTCGGGTCGATCCATGTCTCCCTATCTGCATGCCTCGGGTTTCATATTCCATTGACATGGTTTGCCGTTTCTGTCATATATCTCCCATGGCAAATAGCATGGGCGGCCAAGGGACCAGATCGGACGGAAGATCCCCGGATAGACTGAGGAAGGTGAGGATTGCCCGAAATTACCTGAAACATGCCGAGGGCTCGGCCTTGATCGAATTGGGAGATACGAGGGTGGTTTGTGCCGTTAGTCTCGAGGAAAAGGTTCCCGCCTTCCTGAGGGATACGGGCAAGGGTTGGGTCACCGCCGAATACGCCATGCTTCCCCGTGCGACCGAAACGCGGAACACTCGTGAGTTCGTCGTGAGGACAAGCGGGAGAAACTTCGAGATCCAGAGGCTGATCGGACGGTCGTTGAGGTCCATTTCGGATTTGAACCGTTTCGGGGAGAGGACTATGTGGGTCGATTGCGACGTGATTCAGGCCGATGGTGGAACGAGAACGGCCGCTATAACTGGCGGGTATGTGGCCTTGGTGGATGCCTTTAATACCATGAGGGAGAGAGGGATGGTCCAGGAAATCCCGATAAAGGATTCGGTGGCGGCCGTGAGCGTCGGGAGGA
>DAOVIU010000211.1 GCA_030673585.1 Pseudomonadota bacterium
AATCCAGGAGGATCGGGGGGGAGAGGAAGTACCGGATTCCCAATACATGCCCCGTATGCGGAGCCGATGTAGTTCGACTCGAGAAAGAAGCGGTGCACCGGTGTCTAGGCCTGTCGTGTCCCGCTCAACTGAAGGGGAGGATCAAACACTTCGCATCAAAGCGCGCCATGGATATCGATGGATTGGGGGATAAGCTGGTGGCCCAACTGGTGGATAAGGACTTGGTAAAGGATGTATCCGACATCTATCGCCTTTCCAAAGGGGACTTCGCGGCCCTGGACAGGATGGCGGATAAGTCCGCCCGGAATATCCTCGATGCCGTTGAGGGAAGCAAAAAGAAGCCATTGGCCAAATTTATTTATGCCCTGGGGATTCGCCATGTGGGGGAACACCTCTCGGAGATTTTGGCAAGGGAGCTCAAATCCTTAGCCAATTTCTTTCGCGTCACGGAGGAGGAACTCTTGGCCATACGGGAGGTGGGGCCCGAGCTGGCCCAAAGCGTGGTTCGATTTTTCGGGGACCAGAGGAACAGGGAGATAATGGGCAAGTTACAAGAGGCCGGCCTAGCCATCGTCGAGCCAGAAGTCGAGGAGACGGCGAAATGGAAGGGTCTCACCTTCGTCTTCACCGGTGCCTTGGAGTCCCTTACCCGTGATGAGGCCAGGGATTTGGTGGAGTCTATGGGGGGAAAGACGGCCTCTAGCGTCAGCAAAAGGGTCGATTATGTCGTGGTGGGAAGCGATCCAGGATCGAAATATGACCGGGCAAAGGAGTTGGGAATTCCGGTTTTGACGGAGAATCAATTCAGAAAAATGGTGGAATAGGGCAGGTGAAACGAGGACTCCCGCGGGCCCCTTACGGTTAGAGAAAATGCTCCACGATGTTGACGTGATATTTCTTGGGATCCAATGCCTTCACGATGCTCCTCTTGTACCCCTTTTCCCCATCGATTTCCGCTAGGTTCGCGGCTGGTCCGATCCTTCTCCTCCCCTCCGATTGAGAAATGAGGATCACCTTCGGCCGATTGATGTATTGGGGATCCGGGTTCGTCTCAAAGACAACGCCCATCTCATTAGTGTCGAGCAGGACGAGCGACCCGATGGGATAGATCCCCATGATACCGATAAACACCTTGAGCAAGATGGGGTCGAACCCATTCTTTTCCCGTACCATGATGGCCAATGCCTGCTCGGGCCTGTAAGACTTTTTTCGGTACGCCCTTGGTGTTGTCATGGCATCGTAGCAGTCGGCAATCTTTATGATCTTTCCGAATAAGGTGAGATCCTTTTTCCGGATGAGCTTCGGGTAACCCGTTAGGTCGTAGTTTAGGTGGTGTTCGAATACGCCGATGACCATTCTCGGGCTCATCTCCCCCAGCTGCTTGATCTTCAGCATCATCTCAACGCCTGTCAGGGGGTGTTCTCTGATGAGCCTCCATTCGTCATCGTCCAATTTATCGGGCTTATTGATAATTTCCTTGGGGATTTTGGCCTTTCCTATATCGTGCAGAAGGGCCGTAATTCCCAGTTCGGCCAGCATCTTCTTGGAGAAACCGAGCCTTCGCCCAGCGGCCAGGGAATAAACGGCGACGTTTACACAATGGTTGAAGGTGTATTCATCGTAATTCTTAATGGTGGTCAGGCCGAGGAGTATCGATTCATCCTTTACCATGAGGTTGACGGCTCCCTGGACCATTCTCTTCAATTTTCGGGCATCGATAAATTGCTTTTCATTAATCCCGGTGACAACCCCTTTAATGACACCCACGGTCTCGAAAAAAAGCTTCTTCCCAGCCTCTTTCGGATCCGTTTCCCCGACGAAAAATTCATCCTCCTCAAAGACCTCCAATACCTCAAAGGCAAATGATTCAATGCCTAGCCGGCTTAAATCGTCTCCCAGTTTTTGTGCGTTCCCCTCATCTCCATCGGTCAAATTCATGAGGTGGTATACGAACTCCTTGAGCGTATGTTCGTCCAGAACCTCAAGGACCCGAATCTCTCCTATCCTCTTCTTTTGAAGCTGTTCGAGAACGAACTTACATCCGATGTAGCTATCAACCCCGATCTTTAGCCTCTTTTGGTTGATGAAGACGCCATCGCGTATTACCTGCAAGGAAAGGGAGCCTTCCGATTTCAGGAAATGGTTAATCAGCTCCAGTGTTCCCTGTACCACCTGATCTAAGGCGACGTTTTTTTGATCGTAAATCTGGGAGACCTTCATCAGGATGTGGAGCTTGATAATCAGGTCGTTTCCCCACCTGGAAGAGATCGTTTCATCAGTATCTAAGGAGAGCGCTTCCTCTGGAGTTTTTTCAGCCAATTCCTTTGCGCCATTTTCAACCATTGATTCCCCCGGATGTCAAGCCGTCGGTTCATTTAAGGCCTGGAGACATGCGCTTTTCACCGCTCGATTCTTGGATCGCTTTCCCATCTCCAGGATTTTCCTTGATTGCTCCGTACCAATCATCCGTAAGGCCCCAATCGCGCATAGCTGGAGCTCATCCCACTTTGATTTTTGAAACCAGCTTTTCTTTTCGAGGATCTTCCGCAAGAAGGGAAGGGATTCATTGGAACGGATCTCTCCAAGGGCCCTGAAGAAGGCAGCCTTTTCGGAGAAATCCCTATCCAGGAAGGGCTCGGATTGGATGACGGAGACGATCGGCCTGAACGCCTCGTGCTTCATGGATTTGGCAAGATGGATAACCGCCTGGGACCGGATATACGGGCTTTCGTCGCTGAGCATTTTAACGAGGGGAGCCTTAACTTCCTTGCTTCCGTGGCGGCATAGGGCTTTGAGGAGCGTCCTCCGCACCCTCTCATCGGGATGACCGCTGGTTTGAGATAGGTGTTTGATGGCATCTCGGTCTCCTGAGTTTCCCATGATGGTTATAACGTAGCAGACCACCATCCAGCTCTTATCCTTCAAGTGGGGGGTTAAGATCCCCAGGTTACCCTTGGCCTTTCTTCCGATGATCTCGGCAATGAAATTTCTCGTTTTCGGGGACTCAAGCTGGCCCAGCATATTGCAGAGGGGCTCGATGGCGGATCTGGGGAGTAAATCGAAGAACTCGCGTCCCGTATTGAGGTCGAAAAACCCCTCGTGTTTCAAGGCTTGCCCCGCAAGTTCAATCATGCGGGAGCTTCCAACGCATTCGAAAATGTGATTGAGGGCGAAGATCTGGTTGTCCTTAAGGGCCATGGAGTCGAGGATTTCCCGGAGAGTTTTCAGAATTCTCCCCGCGGTCCGAAATTCCCCCTTCAAAAGCAGAAATTCAAGGGCTCTATCAAAGAAGGTGACCATGTTTTCATATGGCTCTAAATCCTCTCCCAAGTGAAGCAGGATTTCGATAAGGTTATCAACCAAGGTGGAGACGAAATGGATATTGGCCTCTTGGTTGATTTGTCGGTTGATCAGATCAACCTCTTTCGCCGTGGGCTGGAAATGCCTGGCAAAGGTGTCCCTTTGATCACGAGCAGGTTCAGCAAGCATTTCCGCTGGGACCGCGAGGGTTACGGCTCCTTCTGATTCTCCTTCCGGTTCGGCATCAGTCGCCGTTTCCGCATCGGGTGAAAACTCGAGTCCCGCTTGGATCTCATCATAGTTAGCGGGAACAGGCACCGCGTTGGATTCCATAAACTCTTCGGTGGCAAGGTAGGTGATGTGGGCAAAATCCTTTTCCCAGAGGAGGGTGACGATATCATCCTCAAGCCTGCTTACCTGGTCATTTTTCCGAAGCACGTCTAAGAAATCGGAGATTTCTCGATCCTCGAGCCCCCTGAGAAATCGGATCTCCCTTATGCCGTCCTTATAGAGGAGAAAGGCGAGGCTCTCCTTCATATCAGTATTCTCGTATACCGGGTTCCCGTTAAAAAACAGTTTGTATTCACCTACTTGCAGATTCAATGCTTGGTATTGATCGAGATGAACTTTGAACTTGTTTGTTACTTCTTCCAGTTGCTTGTTGAGGATGGGATTGTTGGCTTGGTAGAGCCTATAGGCCTTGATGGCCTTCAGCAGGGTACGGATCAAATCGGCGGTGGAAGCGAGTTCTTCATCGGTTTCAGGTTCAGCGGAGGAAAAGGGCTCCTCAAGCTCATCGCTTCCATGATTGGCATGGGGTTCGGCT
>DAOVIU010000099.1 GCA_030673585.1 Pseudomonadota bacterium
CAGATCATAAACTTCGCCCAGGGAGAGTTCGTCATGCTCGGGGGGATGATCACCTTCTTCTTCCTCAAAGGAGGTGGCCTGCCCTACCCTTTGGCGGCACTTTTGGCGGTCATATCAGTTATCATTATCGGCTTCCTCCTCCATATCATGGTTGTGTATCCCCTGCGCAAGGCCTCCACCCCCATCCTCCTCATGGCTACGCTGGGGGCTTCCATATTTATCAGCAACACCACTGCCCTGGTCTTCGGGACGCTTCCTAGGGCGCTGCCCGCTTTTTTGGGAAATCAACCCCTCCATATAGGGGGGATCTTTATCAATCCCCAGAGCCTCTTCGTCTTGGGCGCCACCTTTCTCCTGCTCATCTCTCTCTATCTCCTCTCCCACCGAACTTTAACGGGAAAGGCCATGGAGGCAAGCTCCACTGATCCTTTAGGGGCTGATTTATCAGGGATCTCGCGGAACCTCATGGTCTTCTTGGCCTTCGGGGTGAGTGCGGGCATGGGGGCCCTCGCGGGGATTTTTATCACTCCCATATTCTACACCAGCTATCACGCGGGAACACTCGTAGGCCTGAAGGGTTTTATCGCCGCCGTCTTGGGGGGGTGGGGAAAGAACAGCGGTGCAATCCTCGGAGGTTTTGCGCTGGGGATTGTTGAATCCTTGAGCGTGGCCTTTATTCCCGCGGGTTACAAGGATGCTGTGGCCTTTGTAATTTTATTGCTCATCTTAAACTTCAGGCCCAAAGGGATCCTGGGTTCACCTTTTATCGACAGCCGGCGATGGTAGATTTGAACCAACACGAGTTTAGGAAGAGGGATCTCCTCTATGTGGTGCCCCTGTGGCTCCTGTCCTTGATCTTGCCTGATCCCCACTTGGATCTTCGCCAGGAGGCCAAGTTTAGAAAGAGAGATCTCTTTTATTCGGCGGCCTTGTTGCTCCTTCCACTCGTCTGGTCCAGCCCCAGTCTCCATTATGTGATGATCTTAGCCGGGATTAACGCTATCTTAGCCCTCGGACTAAGCCTCTTTCTCGGCTATACCGGCCAAATCTCCCTGGGACACGCTGCCTTCTTCGGAACCGGGGCCTATACCACGGCAATCCTCACTACCCGCTACGGGTCCCCCCCCCTTGTGGCCTTTTGGGCGTCGGCTGCTGCAGCTGCCACCCTAGCCTACCTCGTGGGGAAATCCATCCTCAAGTTGAAGGGGTACTTCCTGGCCCTGGCGACCCTGGGCTTTGGGGAAATTTTTTTGGTGGTCGTCAGGGAGGCGCACGGCCTCACGGGTGGGGTCATCGGCATCTTCGGGATTCCCTGGTTCTCCCTGGCCGGTTTCTCCTTCGATACCTATCTCAAACAGTACTATCTGATCTGGGGAGTCCTCATGGGGTTGGTCCTTTTTTCTAAAAACCTGATTCGCTCCAAGATAGGCAGAGCCTTTCTGGCCGTGGCAGCCAGCGAAGATGCCGCCTCCACCGTTGGGATTGAGGTTGGTCACATCAAGCTGGGGGCTTTTGTAGTTGGAGCAGCCTTTGCTGGATTTGCGGGGAGCCTTTTCGCCTGTGTCCTGTCCACGGCTAATCCCGAGGCCTTCGGGCTGAACCTCTCTGTTCTCATCATTATGATGGTTATTCTGGGGGGGATGGGCAACCTCTACGGCCCCATAACTGCGGCCATCTTCCTCACTTGGCTGTTGGATATTCTCGGCAAGTACCAGGAGTATAGCATGCCCATCTACGCACTGATCCTGATTCTCTTGCTCATAACTTTCCCCGATGGCATCGGGACCCGATTGAATATCAGGTTGATATACCTCATCAGCTACTGGGGGAGAAAGAAAAGAAGGGAAAAGGTGGAGCTTTAATGTCATTTCTATCTGTAGAGGAGATCATCAAGGACTACGATGGAGTCCGATCCCTGAACGGGGTTTCACTGGAAGTTCGAAAGGGAACCATCAAAGGACTCATTGGCCCCAATGGAGCGGGAAAAACGACCCTCTTCCATCTGATCAGTGGAATAGAGAGGCCTGCCTCTGGGAAGATCTATTTTAAGGGGACGGATATTACATACATGGAACCCCATGAGATTTCCCTCTTGGGAGTGGGGAGGACCTTTCAGACGCTCCAAGTTTGGGGAAATATGACGGTCGTGGAAAATATCATGACCGGGATGCACACGAGGTTGAGAGGAGGTTTTCTCTCCTGTGGGCTTTGGTTCCCTTGGGTAAGAAGGACGGAAAAAGAGTCCCTGGAAGAGGCCAAGGGGATCTTGGAATTCCTCGGCCTTCTAGGAAGGTGGAAATGGCCCGCATCCCAGCTCTCCTTTGGCCAACAGAAAATCCTGGAGTTGGGGCGGTCCCTCGCCATGAAGCCAGAGCTCATCCTTCTAGACGAACCGGCAGCTGGGCTGACCGTGACCGAGGTACGGCAACTTACGGAGAGGATCTCTCAGCTCAGGAAGGAAGGAATCACCGTCTTCATTGTGGAACACCACATGGGAATGGTGATGGAGATAGCGGACGAGATAGCCGTGCTCGACAATGGCGAGCTCATCGCCGTGGGGAGACCCGATGTGGTGAGCAGCGACCCCAAGGTTATCGAGGCTTACTTAAAAGGTGCGAAAGTTGATGCTTAGGATAAGAAAACTCACCGTCCGTTATGGGCCGCTGGCGGCATTGAAAGAGATTTCCCTGGAGGTAAAGAGAGGCGAGGTAGTTGCCCTGATAGGCCCCAACAGAGCGGGGAAAACTACTCTCTTGCGGACCATATCTGGAATTGTAGAGACCACCGAGGGGAGGATCTTGTTCCAAGAGGAGGATATCACAAACCTCAGCCCCCATAAGATCGTATCATCGGGGATTGGACACGTCCCCCAGGGACGCCATATCTTTCCCACCCTCTCGGTCCTCGATAACCTCATAATGGGCGCATACATTAGGAGGAAGGCAATGGGTGAGATAGAGGGAGACCTGGAGTGGGTCTATGAGCTTTTCCCCATACTGAAAGCAAGAAAAGACCAGAGGGCGGGAACGCTTAGTGGCGGTGAACAGCAAATGTTGGCCATAGGCAGGGCCTCGATGGGAAAACCCAAGCTGCTCATGTTGGATGAACCCTCCATGGGTTTGGCCCCTCGTTTTACCGATGAGATCTTTGCCGCGTTCAAAGAGATGAACAGGAGAGGTCTAACCCTCTTCATTGTTGAACAAGAGATTCATCAATCACTGGCCATCTCCCACCGGGCATATCTCCTCCAACATGGTCGCCTGATAAAAGGGGGACCCTCATCGGTTCTCATGGAGAGCGATGACGTAAAGGCCGTGTGTTTGGGGGAGTACGTGGGCAAATATGCGAAGCCAGGGATTTAGTTGGCACTCAACGATAACAAAACGAATACATAACGGAAAGGGGTGTTTAGCTCCGGGGTCTGATAACCTTGGTCAGGTAGTCAAACCATATCCTCTGGAGGGCAATCCTCCTTCTGGGAATGAGGGCAATGGGAGCAAACCTCAAGGTGAAGGACTTTTCAGTCTGATCTCGAAAGGCCAGGTTGAAGAGGACGGTGTCCGCCCCATAGTAATTGTCTCGGGTGAGGAAAACTTCCTCCAATTTGGAGAGGGGAATTCCTAAATCGATCTTTTCACCTTCCTTGCCCTCGGGCACCTTAAAGAATAAAACATCTCCCTCGACCCATAAGCGGCCCTTCCGTCTCGACCCTTTAAAGGGAAGTCCTCCGTAGTAATATGCTCTGCAAGGCTTGGGAAGCATCATTATATAGAGTAATATAGCGCCAATGCCTTTTCTCATCAATAAGGTTTAATAGGCATTCAAGGAGATAACGCGAATTTTCCCCTCGATTTGGCAGATATCAACGTCGTATGAATCTATGACGCCACCTTGCCCCTTCCGCCTCGAGAGGTACCAAATGGAGAACCCTACCAAGATCCCACTGATATCCGTCCATAAACCGGGCGCCAAAATCGTAATCCCCGCCGCAATGAGCGCTAATCTGCTGCCCATTCCTAGAGCCGAATTCAAGTACCCCATGAACCCCCCTGAGAGGAGAACCAGGGCTAAGGTCGCCCGAGCTAGGCTCAACATCACCCCAAACGGAGACCCGATGAGGACTAAACTGGGGTTGTAGGCGAAGAGAAAGGGAAGGAGAAAGGCTGCAAAACTGAGCCTCAGGCCGAACTTCGCCGTCTCAACCCAGTCAGCCTCCGCCATCCCCGCGGCAATGAACACGGCCCCGCATACGGGCGGTGTAACCGCGGAAAGGATGGCAAGGTAGAATACGAACAGGTGGGCCGCCAGAGGAGGGACTCCCAGTTCAATGAGCACGGACCCCCCCACAACGACTGCGACGATGTATGCCGCCGTTGTGGGAACCTCCATCCCAAGGATGATGCTGGTCATTCCCGTGAGTAACAGGGCCAGAAAAAGGCTATCCCCACTGAACGCCAGGATGTTGGAACTCACCTTCACCCCTAAGCCGGTAAAGGCAATTATGGCGATAATCACCTGGGCACTGGCACAGATGCTGGCGATAAGTGCTGCTTGCCGCGCACCTTGTTGGACCGCTTTCCCGAACTTGCCCAGCACGTGACGGATATCGAGCCGCCAGTTCTCGTTAAGAAATGCCAGAGGAAAAGTGCTCAGAACAGCCCAGAAAGCCGCATATTGAGGTGTATAGCCGAAGAATAACCAGAACGCCACCACGGAAAAGGGGATCAAAAAAAAGCCGCTCACCCTGATAGTCTCTCCCCATGGTGGGATCTCTTGCACCGACATTTCCCGATAACCCTCCCTCCGAGCGTAAAAGTGGATTCCCATCCCTACAGCGAAGAAGTAAAGAAGGGCTGGCAGCGCAGCACTGAGAGCGATTTTGAGGTAAGGGGTCTGGATCAGCTCCGCCATGATGAAAGCGCCTGCACCCATAATCGGGGGCATAATCTGACCTCCGGTACTGGCAACCGCTTCCACCGCAGCGGCCAGAGCAGGTTTATACCCCAGCCGTTTCATCATGGGAATGGTGAAGGCCCCAGTGGAAGCAACGTTGGCGCTGGCACTACCGGAAACGGATCCGAAAAGAGCACTTGAGACGGTAGCCACTTTGGCCGGACCTCCGGTGTAACGTCCCGCCAACTGGAGATCACCCAACGTCCTGACCTCATCGAACCGGAGAGGTTGAAAGAAATCTTGGGGGTTCTCCGAGAGCCATTCCCCGGAAGGCTTTATATTGACAACGAGAAGCTGGCCGGTTTTCTCGATCATTTCCATACGGTAGATTGTCTTCACATCGATTGTGATCTTTGCGGCTACTGCGATCGGGTTGCCTCCCAGGTCATCTCCATCGATGATGGGTGGAGAAAGGAGATGATCGCCAGGTTTGAAAGAGCCATGGGGATACTCATCACCGGGGAGTTGGCAGGTTATCAACCTTGAATGCACCGGCTCAATCCACTTTCGACGGCATTGACCCGCCCGTGAATTTTCGACAATCTCCCCACAATGGAGATACCGCTCATATCCACGGCGGAAATGCGAAAGGGTTAAGCTTCTTGAAATATCGAATTGTTTCATATTATTATAAATAAGTTGTTTATTTACAAATCACTTATAGTATATTGGGGAAATCAAATGTCAGAGGACCCTATCCGGCTGACGAAACATGCCAAGGCGGCTGGCTGAGCCGCCAAGATCGGTCCAGGGGACCTGGACCAGATTCTCAAAGATCTTCCTCTGTCTAGCCACCCGGATCTCCTGGTAGGCGTCGAACATCTGG
>DAOVIU010000156.1 GCA_030673585.1 Pseudomonadota bacterium
CGGCGGGCCATTTCCGTCAATTCAACGAGGTGGGACCGCCTCTTTTCCGATATCATCGGTGGTTTCCGGAGGCAGGGGTAGTGGCCAAATTTTTCCCTATCCAACCCGCCTTCTTGCCCGGGAGAGGGGAAAAAGGCCTCGGGAAAGAGGGCACAGGTAATGGACCTTCGCCCATATATACCGCAATCCTTCCCGGTCAAGAAGGAACAGGGCTTCTTCAACTCCAGGACGAATCGCTGAATCCATGGGTTTTCGTCCATGGGAGAAGCCCCGATCTTGAAGTGAGACCGAAAGAGGTCGGACACCTTTTTCCCGGTTACGAGAGAGGCTGCTACCACATCGATGATGCTGACGCTAACATGAAGCCTTTCATCCTTACACCCGAATCGATTGCACCAATCGGGACACGAAAACTCGGAATCCATACTAAGGAGCCGAGCGCGATTTTCGATATAGTCCCTTAACCCCACCTCTTCCCCTTTACTGGGGCCTCATCTTCTGAGACAATGACTCAGTCGTTTTATACCCGTTTTATATCAGAGTGACGGAAAAGAATAAAGGCATATGATCAGGCTCTTCACCCCTCCGGATATGGATCGGATTCTAGAAATCGAGGCGCAGGCCTTTCCCAAATCGCCCTATAGGCGAAGTATTTTCGCCAGTCTCTACCAGTCAAATCCGGCCACGTTCTTGGTCTATGGAGAAGAGAAGATCCTCGGCTACCTCGTCTACACCCTTGAGGGCCATATCGTTTCCATCGCCGTCGATCCCCGTCACAGGAGGGAGGGGATAGGAACCCAATTGGTCATGGAGGTCTTCAGGAATTCAACGGGAGAATTCATTTGGGTGGAAGTGAGGGAGACCAACATCGGGGCCCAGGCCTTTTATGAGAAACTGGGCTTTGGTAAAAAGGGAGTCGTTCCACGATACTACGGGACCGAAGATGCCCTTATCATGGTGAGATGATGGTCCATCGGGCCTGAAAGGGACCTGCTAGACACCGAGGTTACTTCAAGAGGAGGGCCCATTTGTCAAAGAGGGCGTGGTACCGGAGGATGTATTCCCTCCCGTCCTCGGCCAATACTTTGTAGTAGTCCAGTTTTACGGATCTCCTTGAGATTCCTCCTTCGTACCATTTGTCCCGTATTTCCACAATCCGGTACCTTTTTCCCTTCCATGTGAAAGCACGGGGAGTTTCGTTAGCCTTATACCCGCTATAGCACTCAACCTGAATGAGCTCGAGACGTTTCATGAGTCGCGTAAAGCCGTGTAAGACCTCGGCACCTCAATAGGAATTGAGTAATTCCACGGCTATTTTTGCCCATTCGCTGGTGGAGTCAAATCTCAGGTAGGATGTAAAGTATGTCTTGGCCTCGTTGAATTTCCCCAGTTTATGGAAGCAGACCGCTACGTTGAAATGGGCATCCGCAAAGGTTGTTTCATTCCTGATGGATCGGAGATAGAAAAGGATGGCGGTTTCGACCTCCCCCTGTTCGTCCAACAGGTTGGCGAAATTATAGTTCCCCTCCACATGCTCAGGATCCATCATAAGCGCTTCGAGATACCAATGGCGAACCTTCTCCACCTTGCCGATCCCGTAGTAAACATTCCCCAGGTTCACCATGGCATCCGCATCCCGGGGGTCAAGCTCCAGGAGGTACCTATACTCAGTGATTGCTCCTTCCGGATCATTTCCTTCCTCGGATACCAAGGGCCGCAGAATGCCATGTCTCCGTCGATCAATAGAAACGACGGCCCTTGGTTTTTTCACGGAGAAATCCATGTGGAGTTGTCCACGGGGGTCGAAGGTCTGCCCCTCCTTGCAAACGAGGAGTCTCCCTCCCTCAATGGTGAACTTGAGTTCCGTCAGGGGTCTTTCCGATTCCGGCAGGATCCTCTTGAGCTGATTCAGATAATTCCTCATCCGCCTCGGGGTAATGCCTTTATCCGTTAAGTCTTTCATGACCTTGAAGCACACAAGCTCCCTAAATCCAAAGACGGGTTCCCCGTCTTCTATGTACAAATGGGGGACAAGTCCACCTCGGTGCCAGGATTTGATTTGGCCTTCGCTAAGCCCAAAAAGTCGGGAGATATCCTTGGCCCGATACCCCTTTTCCATTATGCCAATGCCATAGGTATGAATTTATGTATATCTCACGGGGGGGATGGCAGCGTTGGCGTCCCCTTTCATGAGAGGTGATGGCCGCAATGGGGGCAAAAAGAGGCCTCACGATCTATGTGGCCACCCCAGCTCGGACAAACCGTCATATGCCCGAAACCCCGTTCCCCGGCCAGCTGTATGGGTCGGGCAAATAGCCAAAGGGGCAAAAAGACGATCCACAAGGAAAGAATCCCTGCTGCCCAGGCCAACGTCTTGCCGGGAGTTTTACCCCTTCTCTTGGCCCCGTGATAGACCCAAAATGCCAGAGCTATGGCGAGAAAAAAAACCAAGAAATCGAATCAAGAATGTTCTCCCCTTGTTAAAATACCTGCTCGGGGATAAGGGGAGGATGGAGGCCGTGAATCCTTTTTAGCAACTTGCTTTTAGCACATCCAAGGGGACGAGTCAATTCAACTTTTGTTCATCCTAAAATGTGAGCGCCCTTAGTCCAATCGCCTGAAGAAATCCTCCCCGATCTCCTCATCCTGCCTGCGAGTGAACAACCGGACGGCGATTGCCAAATTGGGGTTGATATAGCCCCTTCCCACAAAATCACCCTGTGATGTGAAAACCTCAACCAACGAACCCGGCTCGATATGGTCAAGGGGCTCCATCAACTCGCCACGGTGGATCCATGGGTTTCCCTTTTCCACTTTGGGCAGGTATTTTTCGTTATAGTAGACCCTTTTCATCTATATTTTCAGTATAGCCCATGAGTAGGTTAAAGGAAATATACCTTCTGCCGGCCAAAGATAATCTTTACTTAAATCCTTTGAAAAAGTCGCTCTTCGCCGCTCAGAAATATCTGCGTAGAGGAGAGAATACACGCAAATCCGAAATTCTAATTTCTAAACCCTAAACAAATATAAAGCACTAATGATCAAATGACCAAAACATTTAGGATTTGGGCATTTGGATTTAGATATTGTTTAGTATTTAGTGCTTCGGATTTAGGATTTATTCCTTGTTTGACTGCAACACTGCATGATTTTGTGCTCAGAGCTCTCGCTTTGCCGTTAAGCTGCTCCGTCCATCTAGTTCTGCTGGGGGACAACGGATCGAAATCATTGGATATACCTGTTGATTAAAGAAGCAGGATGCCTTATCATTGGCTCGAAACAGAGACGCCCCGGGGGGAATTCATGGAGGACTACAAGAAGATGTATCGGACCATCATGGAGGATCACTTCCCGGGTGAGATGACCATCCAGTTCGGCAAAGATCGGCTCGTCTACCGAAAGAGGACCTGGAGGCTGCCCGATTCCGCATCAGGACAAATCATCGAAAAAGGGCTGCGGTACGGGGAAAATCCGGGGCAGGAAGCAGCGCTCTACGAGCTGGTCAATGGGAATTTGGTCTTGGGGGATTGTCATTTTATTGGACCGGGCTTTGGATTGGTAAGCGGTATTACGGAAGAGAGCATGATTCAGGAGGGGAAACATCCGGGAAAAATCAACTTAACGGACGTGGATAATGCCCTCAATATATTGAAATTCCTGATCAAAAAGCCCGCCGTTGCCATTATGAAACACAATAACCCCTGCGGTGTCGCGTACGAGGAATCCATCTCGGAGGCTTACGAGAAGGCTAATATGGCAGACCGAATTGCAGCGTTTGGGGGTTGTGCGGCCTTTAACCGTCCCATCGATAAAACCACAGCGGAGATGATCAACCAAAATTACCTGGAGGTGGTCGTCGCCCCGGAGTATGAGGAGGGGACGGTGAAGGTATTGGCCAGACGGCCAAATTTGAGGATCATTCGCATTCAAAAGATCGACACGTTGGAGCAGTATCGGAACCTGCGCTTCGTGGAATTCAAATCCCTCATGGACGGTGGAATCATCGTCCAGCAATCACCCATCAACGCCATCACCGCGAAGGATGATTTAAAGCCCGCCACTACCTCCTATAAGGGAAAAGAGTATAGCATTTCCCGAATGCCGACGGAGGAGGAGTATGAGGATATGGTCTTCGGGTGGGCCGTGGAACAGGGCGTTACCTCCAACTCGGTCATCTACGTCAAGGGAGGGGTGACCGTGGGCATCGGAACAGGGGAACAGGATCGGGTAGGAGTCGCTGAGATCGCCATCTTCAAGGCCTATACCAAATATGCCGATGCCCTTTGCTTCGGGACATATGGGATTCCTTACAAGATATTGGAAAGCGAGATCCAGGCCGGAAGCAGAAACCCCTCACAAAAGGAGGTCATCGATGATCAGGTTACCAGGGAAAAGGGTGGGCTGATGGGCTCCATTATGGTCTCCGACGCCTTCTTTCCCTTTCGAGATGGGGTCGATGTGGCTATAAAGGAGGGAATCACCGGAATCGTTCAGCCCGGCGGTTCCGAACGCGACTTCGAATCCATTGAGGCGTGCAACGAGGCCGATCCCCCGGTTACCATGGTCTTTACGGGGCAGAGGGCTTTTCGGCACTGAGGGGGGATCCGTCCTGCAAGGGCTCACAATGGCCGTAATGAGGGGGAGCATGACGGCAGTCTGGTGTCCTTTCGGGGATAAGCATTGACCCTACGGTCGGATCATTTATATAGTATTACTAGGAAATAAAAGGTCATTATAGGGTAAGCGGATATGTGGGAATATACCGAAAAGGTGAAAGACCACTTCATGAACCCGAGAAACGTCGGCGAAATCGAGGACCCCGACGGGTTTGGTGAGGTAGGATCCTTAGCATGCGGCGATGC
>DAOVIU010000029.1 GCA_030673585.1 Pseudomonadota bacterium
CCTTGCGTCAATATTCGAATCCCCGCAAGGGAAGCCAAGGGGTGACTCGACGCCACCATCCCATTTCTACTCATGACGACGGACCGCTTGGCACCAAAAACCTCTCGCGTCGAGCGGTACTTGAATTCCATGGATGCCTCCCTTCTCCCCTTCGCTATGGCAAAGACACGAGGAGACGAAGATCTTCCGTCCCCGTAGCCCTCCCATATTTGCCGCAGGAATTGAGGCTGTTTTCGTTTTTTATGTGTTGAATGAACCTAAAGGAGGATGAATGGATGCCATCAGGGGTGATAAGGCAAGGGATACCGGATATGAGAAGGTAATCGTCTACGATAAGCCCCTTACCTCTCCTTTTCCTTTAACTCCCTCACGAAGGAATCTAGTCCCTCCTTCTCCTTGAATGTCCGAGCAAGGGCCTCAGCCTCTCTCCGAGAGGGAAATCGGCCTACTGACACCCGATACCACGTTCCCCTTTTGGGAATAGAGGCCTCTGCAACAAAGGCCTTGTAACCCTTCTTCTTCAATTTCTCCATAAACCGTTCTGCCCTCACCTTTTTCCTAAAGGACGCTACATTAATGGTAAATCTGCCCACGGGCAGCTTTTGTTCGGGAATGGCCCGGACTTTGGGCTCTTCAACCATGGCAACCTGCGGTTTTCCTTCCTCTTTTTCCTTTGTCCCGGGTGTTATCCCCTCTCGTTCGGGAACTTCGACCTCTTTTTCCTCCTTTAATAACTCCTTTCCACCGAGAATGATCACCTTTTTGTCCGTTCCTCTTTCCCGGATCGTCATCGAGGGCTCCGACGTGCTCGGCTTCTCCCCTTCCTTTTTTCCAAGGAGAGGTGAAACCGTTGGTTCAGTTTTCCTCTCAACCGGAGGAATGGGGTGTTTCATGCGCTTGGCAACGATCCGGGGCTTTCTCACCTCCGGCTTCATAAAGAAGAAAATCGCCAGCACTACAATCCCCATGCCCAAGCAGAGCAGGGCAACGAATATGAGGGACCGCTTTGAACGTCCCTGCCTTTTTAGGGAAGCCAGGATTTGGGGAGATGGATCCTCTTCCTTTGGTATTTCTCCTCCTCCCGAGTATTCTTCCTCGACCCTCAGGTAGTCTTCCAAGTCCCCATCGGAGAAGACGGGTACCTCCTCGGAGGCGTCCTTCTCCGGCCTCTCGTGGTTGCTATCCTTCATTATCTATTCCCTCCAAAAATGCGAGACCAATTGGTACGAGGATAGAGGAAACTTCATTGAAAGTCAACTTCTCGGTATGGGGGATATTCCTCCGAATGGAAATCTCACGAACTGGTTTCCCCTTTTCATGAAAAAAAAGACCCCGAGGGAAAAAATGAACCTCGGGGTCAGTGCAGACGCTACTCATCCTTATCTCATTCCACCGGCATCACATCTGTGGCCTGAAGGCCCTTTTCGCCCTGTGAGATCTCAAATTCGACCTCATCTCCCTCGTGAAGGGTCTTAAATCCCTCTTTCTTAATGGCGGAATAGTGGACGAATATGTCATCCCCATCTTCCCGACTGATGAACCCATACCCCTTCTTCTCGCTGAACCATTTAACCCGACCTCTGGCCATTACAACTCACCCCCTTCCGATAAAAATTCTTTGGTAAGTTGTAATGGCTTTCCAGTCTAACACAAAGCCGTACACTCGATGCTAATTGCATGGTCCTCATAATCCTTGAAAAACTCCTTACAACTTACTCCGGTGGATCTAACCATCTTTACGGCAGAAAATCAAGGAAAATTTTGGGAAAAACCCTTAAGAGGGGGCTTTGTTGACTTAGGTCAAGGATCGCTTACCATAATCGAGTTAAATAAATGGTTAAAGATAGATACGGGAGGAATCTCCCATGAAGTGTCCGGGGCAAGATCTAAGGCATTGGAAACCAGGGGATATTTTCGACGTTCCCTGCCCTCAGTGTGGAAAGAAGATCGAATTTTTCAAGGATGATGTCCGCCGAAGGTGCAAATCCTGTGGAGCCAATGTTGTCAATCCTAAAATCGACTTTGGGTGCGCCCAGTGGTGTGCCTACGCCGAACAATGCCTGGGAAACCTGCCGGCCGAATTAGCAAAAAAGAGAGGGGAATTCTTACGGGACAGGGTTGCCTCGGAGATGCGGAGGGTTTTTGGAAATGACCGCAAACGCATCAACCACGCCAACAGGGTGGTCCGATTTGCCGAGGAGATCTTGAGGGAGGAGGAAGGCGATCCAGCCGTGGTCATCGCCGCCTCTTACCTCCATGATATCGGGATCCATGAGGCGGAGAAGAAGTACAATAGCACCGCTGGGGATTACCAAGAGCGCGAAGGCCCTCCCATCGCCCGGAACATATTGGAGAGGCTGGGGGCGGACAAGAATATGATCGATGAGGTGTGTAATCTCATAGCCCACCACCATAGTCCAGGGAAAATCCAAACGCTCAACTTTCAAATCCTCTGGGAAGCCGATTCTCTCGTGAATTTAGAGGAGGCCACCGATAAAAAGCCTCATCGGGTTACGAAAATGGTCGAAAACACATTCAGGACCGAAACGGGAAAGAGACTGGCAAGAACATTGTTGCTCGATAAACGAAACAACCCCTAATAGCGTTGGTGATCCTCGGTCTAAATCATTGCTCAGATGGAACATTCAGGGCATTGGCTCTGTATGAATTCAAGCCAGCCCAAAACCTCTTCCAGATCGGGTATTCGTGTAATCTTATTCGCTATGTGCTGGTAATGAAGCGTTCCGTATCTGTCCGTAACGAATACCGCCGGCAAGGCCGCTCTTCTACCAACATCCCAATACGTGTATTCTTCTATTGCTTTCCCTTCAGGATCTGAGAGCAGTGGGTACGGGAGGCCAAGTTCAGTCCCCAATTTTCTGCTTGTCTCTACACCCTCCGAGGATATGGCCAAAATTTCCGTTTCCACCTTCACCAGCTCTTCGTATCGTACGGCAAACGTTTTCAGCCTCTCCCTGCATGAGGAACACTCGCTCCCGTGGTAAAAGAGAATGACGAGGTTCTTCCGCATCTTATAGTCCCACAGCTTTACCTCTCTTCCTTGACTTGACGGAAGCGTAAAGGGAGGAACTAATCCATTAATCTCTAACCGAGGTTCTATGGGTTGCAAGACTACCTTCGCTCCCCCTATATGAGACGACTTCAAGAGGTCTTTTAAGGAAGGGGCATGGAATTATTCTTTCCCAGCGAAGCGATTTCTCGGCACTCACGGCGAGAAAGATTCCATCATGAATATCTGAAGGCTCAGGTAAATGGAGGGAATTCACCGATCATTTCGGCAAAAACACGCGTGAAAGGAAAACGAAGCCTTGAACATGCTAATGGGGAACCCCTTCGGCTACGCTCTCTTCAGGATAATGCTGTCCTTCCTCTTGGCTACCGTGAACGTATCCCCCTCCTTAAACCCAAATCGATCGATCAATACCAGACGGCTGAGAGCAAGGGTTCCCCTCTTTCCTACGGTGAGGACGTTCGTTTTCCTCTGCCTTTTCTTCTTCCCCCTCTCCCTTGCAATGGCTTTGATCTTTCCTGCTTCAACCAATGCATCAAAATACATCTTCTTCAGGGAGGCCTTGGTCTGGATACCTAATTCCTTCATGATCTGTTTATCGGTTACCCCTGCCTTAACCATTTCGATAACGTCCTTTGATTTCCGTTTCATCTCTCCCCCCATTTCTGGATTGTGTTTTCACTTGCGTCTACTGTGAAGCAGAATAATCAATAACAAAATACAGGAAAGAATTCTTTTTTTCAAAGGGGAAATTATTGATAAGCGGAAAAGGGTTAACGGCAGCGCATGAAGTTACGCCCCCCTTCCCAACCAAATTGAAAGGGATGTATTAACAGTTTTCTGATGAAATCGCCAAAATCCTCCACCGCCTTTGACGCTCTCCACATGGTATATGATCAGCCGCTTAAAGGATAGGGGTGTGGAAATGAGAGGCCGCCCCAATTGGCCCCAGTATGTCTTCTCTTCAAATATCCATTGCAAGCGCTTGTGGATTGGATTACTATTTAACGGCTCTTGAGTTTTTATCTTTTCTCCCTGTTCCCCCCCAACCTGAGACTTTAAGACGGGAATATTTGAGTTGGAAGACGAAATTTTCATGGAGAAGGCCTTAATACTCGCCCGAAAGGGATCGGGCAAAACGAGCCCGAACCCCATGGTGGGAGCCCTCGTGGTTAAGGGAGGAAGGATCCTCGGCAAAGGTTATCATCGGAGATATGGGGGAGCCCATGCAGAGCTCAGCGCCCTGAGGAATGCAAAGGAGGATGTGAAGGACGCTTCGATGTATGTGACCCTGGAACCCTGCTGCCACCACGGATGGACACCACCCTGTGTGGATGCCGTTATAGGCGCAGGGATAAACCGGGTTGTGATCGGGACGGCTGATCCGAACCCCAGGGTAAATGGAAAGGGTATTCAGATCCTCCGCGATTATGGAATTCAGGTCAAGGTTGGCGTTTTGGGGGAGCGGTGTCGGATGCTTAATGAAGCCTATTTCAAACATATTCAAACGGGAATCCCTTTTGTCACGTTGAAATTTGCTCAATCCCTGGATGGAAGGATTGCAACCAAGACGGGACATTCCCAATGGATAAGCTCTCCGGGGACCTTAAGGTTGGCGCACAAATTGCGATCGACTCACGATGGCGTGCTCGTCGGCATCGGCACCGTCCTCGTGGATGACCCCAGCCTCACCGTGCGTCTGTTAAAAGGGAAAAACCCTCAACGCATCATCGTGGACGGCAGATTGCGTATCCCTCTAAAAGCCAAGATCCTCAATGACGAAGAGGTGGATAAAACCATCATCGTAGCGACGGAGGGGGCGAATCCAAGGAAAACTCAACGCCTGAGGAATTTAGGGGCTGAAGTACTATGGGCGGGGAAAAATCAGCGGGGAGAGCTGGATATGACCGACGTCCTCAAACAATTGGGCCGAATGGGAATAACATCGGTATTGGTTGAAGGCGGGGCCAAGATCATCACCTCCTTAATCAGGGAACGGCTGGCGGATAAGATTGTGCTCGTGGTGGCCCCAAAGCTTATCGGTGAAGGAATCGAGGCCGTAGGAAACCTGGAAATCCATGACTTGAGCGAAGCTCTGTCCATCACCAAGATGAAAACGAGGAGATTAGGTGATGATATCGTCATCGAGGGCTATCTGGAGACAGGGAGGGACCGGCAGCGGACGGGAAATGATAAAATGTAAGGAGGCCAATAGGATTCCCTCAGTATAAATCAGTCGTGGGCTGTATGCAGCAAAAGGACTTCAGACGCAGAGGATATGTAATCGACATCGATCTCATGGAATACCGGAGGGCATGGGATTTCCAGAGGAAAGTTGTAGCCGCCAAGCTCGAATCGGACCTACCGGATATTCTGATTCTTCTGGAGCATAACCCCGTAATCACTCTTGGCCGAAGGGGTAATCGCCAATACATTCGAGCTTCTCCGGAAGTTCTGGCTGCGCGTGGAATCAACACCTATCACGTCGAAAGAGGTGGTGAAGTAACCTACCATGGCCCCGGTCAGATCGTGGGCTATCCTATTTTGAACTTGAGGAATTGGCGCCGGGATGTCTCCTGGTACATCTTCAATTTGGAGGAAGTCCTCATCAGGACTCTAAGCGATTTCGGAATTGAAGGGTCGAGGAATAGATTGAACCGTGGAGTCTGGGTAGGGGATTCAAAGATCGGCTCCATCGGGGTGGCCATCACGAGGTGGGTGACCTACCATGGCTTCTCCCTCAATGTGTCGCCCGACATGAACCATTATCGCCTCATTACGCCTTGCGGGCTTGAGGGAACCGAGGTCACCTCCATCGAGAGGTTCCTTGGGGGAACGCCCGATCACGTCCGGGTGAGAGATACGATCTCCCGCCATTTTCAACAGGTCTTCGATATGGAATTGTCCAGAATGGATATGGAAGATCTAAAGGGGATTCTCGGAATCCACTATCAGGCTCATGATGAAAGCGCAAGATTATGAGCAAACTGAGGGCTTACGCTTAACCCCTGATCCCAGAGTTTCGCATATGGAAGAAGTACGCAAACCCCCCTGGCTGAAAAAACGGATACCGCTGGGATCCAACATTCAGAAGGTCTCCGCACTGCTCGAGGAAGCCCGGCTCCACACCGTTTGCCAGGAAGCCCACTGTCCCAATTTACCGGAATGCTTCTCCGGGCGGACAGCCACCTTCATGATCATGGGCAATATGTGCACCAGGAATTGCCGTTTCTGTGCGGTGAGCTATGGAACTCCTGCTTCCTTGGATGAGGATGAACCCGAAAGGGTGGCCTCGACCGCCGAACAATTGGGCTTGCGTTATATCGTCATCACCTCTGTCACCAGGGACGACCTGGAGGATGGAGGAGTACAACACTTCGCTGAAACCGTTCAGGCCATTAAGCGCAGGAGACCTAAGACGTTAGTCGAATTGTTGGTTCCGGACTTTCAGGGAAAGCACTCTTCTCTGAACACAATCCTTTCCACACCGCCCGACGTCCTCAACCACAACGTGGAAACCGTTCCGCGCCTCTATTCTCAAGTACGACCCCAGGCCGACTACCGGCGCTCCCTGGACTTGCTCAAAAGAGTTCACGCCCGCAGTCCATCCACGCTCACCAAATCTGGCCTAATGCTGGGTTTTGGGGAAAGGGAACCGGAGGTGATTCAGGTCATACAAGACCTGCTGGATGTCGGTTGCAGGCTGCTGACACTGGGGCAATATCTTCAACCGTCAAGGCAACACCACCCCGTAATCCGATATCTGCATCCCGAGGAGTTCGAGGCTTACAAGGCCGTGGGAGAGAAAATGGGATTCTTAGAAGTGGCATCGGGTCCCTTTGTTCGCAGCTCCTTCAGGGCGGCTCAAATGTACCGAGATGTGAGCCTCAGTTAGATTTCCAAGATCCGCTTGGCCTCCGTAGGGTCCACGCGATAGGGGCTTCCCCTGCCTTGATAGAACCCGTGCTCCTCAATGAGATGGGTTGCCAGGTCTGACCAGATGAGGGTCTCGCCGGTCCCTAATTTCTCCAGCTTGACATGGGTCTTGGGGTAGAGGCCGGGATGACCCCAGGGACAGGGTATCCTCCCCCGGGCTTCGTGCACTTCGACCTCAAATTTGTCCTCCACCACCACCGGGTCCCCCCAACCACCCCTCGCCTTCTCGGTGATGGCATTTAACCTCTCGGCAATGATGCCGTGGGTGAGCCCCAGGGAATTGACCGTGCCCTGATCCTCGGTCAGAATCTCGATCAATTTCCGGGGATCGTATCCCAGGAAGCCTTGGCCACAGAGACACATGGGCCTCATGTTTTGCTGGATTTTGTCAAGCTCAGGGCTCTGTTTTACAGGACGGTCTCTCATTCTTACCTCGCCCGGGAAGGGGTTATCCAAATTTATCGTAGAAGATCAACTCTTGGGGAACTCCCTTCTTCGCTAGGAGTTCCACACACGACTCCACCATGGCGGGATTGCCACAGAGATAGGCTTCCTTGTTCCCTCCGTTTTCTATGATCCTCTCCAAGACATTGGTGACCCGGCCCCTCTCTCCTTCCCAGTGATCTTCTTCCTCGGGTCTGGAAAGGGTGAAGATGACCTCCAAATGGGGAATCCGCTCCTTGAACGCCTCAATTTCCTCCACGTAGAAGAGATCTTTTCTGTGACGAGCCCCAAACACGAGGATCGCCTTCCTTGAGATCTGCTCGTCCGCCATCTGATAGAGCATGGACATAATCGGAGCCATCCCCGACCCCGTTGCTACAAAAAAGATTTCTCTATCGGAATCCCTCAAATAGAATTCGCCGTAGGGACCATTAAAGGCAGCCTCATCGCCTTCCTTCAAGACTTCATGCATGTAGGTAGTGGCCAAACCACCGGGCACCTTTGTCACAATGAGGGTAATCCCGGTAGGCTCGTGGGCCGACGATGCGATGGAATAGGCCCGGTAAACCGATTCCGGACACTGCTCGTACTCGGGAACCTGAAACTGAATGTATTGCCCTGCCTTGAAGGTGATGGATTCCGAGTCAGCGAGCCGAAGTCGCAGCTCCTTTATCTCATCGGTGAGGTCCCGGAGGCTCTCAACCCGGGATCGGAACTCCTTGATGAGGAAGAGTTCCGGGGGAATTTCAATGTCCATGTCCCCCCGGACCTTGATCTGGCAAGAGATACGGACATTGGCTTTGACTTCCTCAGGTTCCAGCCAGGGCGTCTCCGTGGGCAACAAGGGCCCTCCTCCCTCCTGGATCTTAACCTTGCAGTAACCACAGCTCCCTCGTCCACCGCAGGCAGAGGGGATGAAAATCCCCTGCTCCATCAGTGTCGATAGGAGCGTGCCTCCTCCCAGGACCTGGAACTCCTTCTCCCCCTGGTTAATGCGAATCCCACACTCCCCGTAGAAGCCCAGGTACGAGTCGGCAACCTCCAAGAAAAAAGCCAAAAGAGCTCCTAAGCCGCTCAGGGCGAGGAGGCTCAAGAGAACTTGCGTCATCAGGCTTTCCTCACTGAATCTGGATCATTCCACTAAAGGCCATGAAAGCCAAGGCCATCAGCCCTGCAATGATCAGGGCAATGCCAGGCCCCTCCAGGGGCTTGGGTATCTTTGCCCCTTTCAGCTTCTCCCGAATCCCCCCCATGGCTACGATGGCCAATGTCCAGCCAATGCCACCTCCCGCACCATAGGCCACTGACTGCAAAAAGGTATAATTGCGAATGATCATAAACAGGGCTACCCCTAAAATGGCACAATTGACGGTAATCAAGGGCAGAAAAATCCCCAGCACCACATACAGAACCGGCGAGGACCTTTCGATCATCATCTCAACGAGCTGGACAAAGGCCGCGATCACGATGATGAAGACGATGTAACGAAAATGGACGAGCCCCAGGGGAACCAAAAGATGGTAGTAGATCAGATAATTGAGGGCGGAGGTACAGGTCATGAC
>DAOVIU010000228.1 GCA_030673585.1 Pseudomonadota bacterium
AGCATCGTCTACGCTTCCCAAGAGTATTGACAGATATTTTCTCCGTAATGTTCTTAACTCTCAAGGGGCTGTTGCCCAAATCCCCCTTCGCTCAGAGTTTCGTGTCCGTGATCCGTGTCCGTGAGTTTCGTGCTCGTGGCCGCTATGAGTTATTAGTTATTTGGTATTTGGATTTTGTCATTTGGACTTTTAGCGTTAATTCCATCATTGCAAGATTTCAATGTTTCATTATTCCATATTTCCATTTGAACTTTGACATTTGGCATTTGATATTTTGCCTTCCGCCTCTAACCTCTAACCTCTTTCCCCTTTCCGGCACAAAGATCACATCGTTAACTATTTGAAATAACCAGATAATTAGTGATACGCCTGATATGAAAAAAGTTCAAGAACGGGTGAGAAAAATTGTAAGGATTCTTCCGGCAATGGCCCTGATCGTCCGCTCCTCCTTTTCTCCTTTTTATTTCAGTTTACCCCAAAGAACGCGGATTTTTTACCAGGCAAAACGGCACGCCATGGGCATCAATTTTGCTATCCAAAGACGTAAAAATGCCTATATTTTTAACAACTTATGGATGTAACGAGTGATGGCATGGAAATTGCTTTAATACGAATCAAAGGCGAAGGCAATCATTGGATGAGATGGGTGTGAGATACGGGTAGGAGATACTACTTAGTCGGTTTAAGGGCAAAGCCGGGTTGTCGAAATCGAGTAGGGGTATTTGGTGAGATGGCAATTCGGCTTTTTATTAAGATGAAAGGGAAACGCAACGTGAAAAGCAGAATGAAAGGCATAAAGGGGTTGACCTTAATCGAACTGACCGTGGTGATGTGCATCCTGGCGGTGATGGTGATGATCTCCATTCCGAACATTGGCCGGTGGATACCCCGCTACCGTTTGAGGGGCGCGGTAAGGGACGTGGCCTCTACCATGCAACTGGCTCGCCTCGGAGCCATCAAGGATAACCGGGAGTGGGCCATCCAATTCGATATCAATGCCCAGACTTATACCATCCTGAGCGATGACGGTGGGGATGGGGCGTGGGGGACCGCTGATGATATCGGATATAAGGGAGACGTGAGCCCCTGGGCATTATCGACGAGGAGCCTTGCCGATTATCGAAACGTCAGTTTCGGGGACAATGGATACGGGTCATGGTTTGATGGATCGGATGTAGAGGACGGAATCACCTTTCGCAACAACCGGGTGGAGTTCAGGCCCGATGGCACAGCAGGGCCCGCTTTGCTCAACGGCCTCGTGGGATCGACCTATCTCCAGAATAACAGGGGCGATGCCTCATGTGCAAGGGTTCGCTTCACGGCTACAGGGGCGATAGAAGTCGTCCATTGGGATGGCGGCGCTTGGAACTAATAACGCCACCCGCTTAAGGAGGAGGCTATGAGGAAACGATTGAGGGGACAGAAGGGATTCACGCTTATAGAGGTTATGATCTCCATGATCATCTTATCCGTGGCTCTGCTCGCCCTTGCTGGGCTTCAGATCATCTCCATCCGTGGCAACTCCTTCGGCGGGACCATGACCGAGGCCATCACCCTGGCCAGGGACAGGATCGAGGACTTCAAGAGAGATGATTGGGATAATGTGGTAGCGGGCGAGGATACCCAGGTGGTGCGGGGGAAAAGCTACGCCAGGAATTGGGCGATTCAACCAGTAGGCCAGACACGAGAGGTTACCGTGACCGTGAGCTGGGACAACGGTAACCATCAGATCTCCGTGGCAACGATATTGGCCGATTACTGAGAGGAGCATGAGAGCAATGAAGGAAGAGCAGGGATTAGGATCGAATCGGAAGGGCTTTACCATAATTGAACTCATGGTGGCGCTGGTGTTCAGCTTCATCCTCATCGGGGCCGTCTACGGGACGTTCACCTCCCAACAGAAGGCCTATACGGTCCAGGATCAGGTGGCCGAGACGCAGCAGAATGCCCGGATGGCCATGAATATCCTCGTGAGGGACATACGGATGGCCGGGTACGGCATGCCCGATACGGGCGTCACCATAGGAAGTCCCGCAAAGACGTATGACAACGCCATCAAAATCACGAAGGACGGCATGAAGCAGTCCTTCGATTCCATCACCATCGTGGGGGCCTTCGGGGCTCCCAGCGGATATCTCGACCGGACCTTATCCCTCGGGTCGACGGAATTATTCCTGAGGTCTTCGGATGAGGCCTTGAATTTCGATGCGGGCGACAACAAGTACATCTTCATCGGGGGAATCGACAGGCTCGAGGTCACGGGCCTCTCCGGAAATAGGCTCGAGCTCAACGCGGGAACGAAGGTGAGGTACCCAACGGCCATCCTAAAGGAAGCTGGGCAAACTGGAGACACGGATATCCTCGTCCACAGTACCGACGGCCTGGCCTCCGGCGAAGTGCTGAGCCTGGGAACGGAGACCATCACCATCACCGCGGTAGCCCCGAATACCATCACCGTGGATACCGATCTGGAGGCCGCGGGAAATCAGGGGATCAGCGGTAATTACCCGGCCGGAACCATAATCAACCCGGTTCCCGTCTTCCGGGTCACCGCGGTGGAGTACTCTATCGACAACGATTCGGACCCACAGCATGAAAAGCACCCGGCCTTCACCAGGGAGGATAGGGGGCTAAGAAATGTTTCCGAGTTGGCGGGGAATATCCAGGATCTCCAGATCACCCCCGACGATCAGGACGATCAGTCCTCGTATACCATTACCTTGACGGCCCAGACCAGAGCTAAAGATCCTGATTATATCAATCCCGTTACAGGCGATCACTATCGCACAAGACAATTGCAGTCAGTGGTATCGATTCGAAACCTCTAAGGAAGACGACGGAGGAGTCAATGAAGAAGAACGATGAAGGCAGAAGAAAACCTATGATGGGAAATGAACGGGGCGTTGCCCTCGTGGTCGCTGTTCTGGTCATGATTACGGCTACCTTTCTGGGCATTGCCGCGGTGATGACATCGGACATCGAGATGAGGATATCGGGAAACCAGCGGTGTTCGGAGAAGGCATTCTACGCGGCCGATGCGGGTATCGACATGGGTCTGGCGTGGCTTCTCAATCTGGGTCCCACACCTCCGGACAAGTCGTCGCTTCCCACCATGGATGGAACGAAATACATCTTCGACCCTCTTAATGACCCCCACAGCTACAGCCGTTACCGAATTACTGACGTGAACTATAAGGCGCCTCCGCCTCCTGGATGGGAAATGACCATGTTCGAGAAACGCTACTACAGGGTCAATTCCGTTGGGCTCGGACCTGCCAATGCCACCAAGGAGATCGAGGTGATCGCCAGTTATGTTTTTCCGAAATAGCACGAGGAGGAAAAGGAGAATACGATGAAGAGACGTTGTCTATGCACCATTATCATTACATTCGTGCTTTCGGGGACCGTTTCTGAAATTTCCTAGCTTTGACTATGAAATATGTTCGCGACCTGATGATTCTATGGTAGGTTATGGTTTTAGGAGAAAAAATTCTCGTCCCTTCGTTTTAATGTTTCGCGGTCTGTTGGCCACATTCCCTTTCACTCACTGAAAAGAATTTTTGACCATTCTAGAGTTTGCTTCACCAGGCAAGTTCCAAATCCTAATTTCTAAACCCTAAACAAATACAAAGCACTAATGATCAAATGACCAAAACGTTTAGGATTTGGGCATTTGGATTTAGATATTGCTTAGTATATAGTGCTTCGGCCCGCGACGAGGAGTTTGGCTGAGGCTCACTCGAAGCCCCCTCGACTAGCTCGGGGCCTGAGTTTATCGAAGGCTCCCTTCGGGTCTGAGCCTCAGGGTCGAAGACGGCCGAGTCGATTTAGGATTTGATCCTTTGTTTGACCGCAACACCGCAGCACTGCAAGACCGCAGAACCAATTTGCCACAGCACTGCAGCACCGAATAACTTCGCGCTCCGGGGAACCCGGCCAACAACCGGTTGCGAAATGAACTCACGGGGTCGGAGCTTGTTATTTCTCACTCCTTCCAGCCTCTAAAGGGCC
>DAOVIU010000124.1 GCA_030673585.1 Pseudomonadota bacterium
GGCAACGCCCACTACATACTCAGCCTTCCTTCCACTAAACTTGATCGATCGCAACCCCTCCACTCCCGCCGCCACAATAGCCTCGGGACGCGGAAATGCGTAGTACGTATTTCCCGAGATCTCCGCTGAAGGCCCATACGTTTGAATCAGCAGGGTGCGAACTACGCGCGCCACATGAGAGCTGATCTGCTGCCCCAGAATGGCCAACACAAGGGCCTCATACACCGTTGGTGTATGGGGCACGTGCAGACCCCTCAGATCGAGAACAAGCGGACGCACCGCAGAATCATTCAGAGCCATGCGAGAGAAGGGCTCCAGGTCCTGATCCGTCCCAAGAATCCCCGCCACTTGACGCTCGACTTCGGCTATCAAATCGTCGTCAAGGCTAGTACCCGTCATTTCTATTTCAGCCTCCAGAAGCGGGGAATCCACGGTCCCTATGGAGCGGACGCCGACCAAACACAGGTGACCCCGGCAGTCCAGCAGCCGGTGAAACATGCCCTCGTGGAAGCTTTCAGCCCCATATTGCCCGCGGAAATAGGTGGCATAGGCCGCGGTTAGGCCAAAATCATAGGGAGGCGTGGGCGTAATGGTAACGATTGAGCGTTCCATGGGAGACTCAAAAAATATTTTGGTTAAACAACTGTGTCTAGGCCCTCATTCAACCGAAAATCCCCGATGCATCTAACCCTAAGTGTTCGGCATGATTCCCAATTCTAGATCAAGCAGGGCCTTCTTTATATGCAGACCACCACCGTAGCCAGTAAGCCCGCCGTCCGAACCGATGACGCGGTGGCATGGTACAATGATGGCGACCGGATTGCGACCGATTGCTTGACCCACTGGCCTGGAGGCCTTGGGTTTGCCCAAGGCCCGGGCTACATCGCCATAGGTACAGGTCACGCCGTAGGGGATGTCACAAAGGACTTCCCAGACCTGGCGTTGAAACGCCGTGCCCCTGAGTTCAAGGGACAAGGTGAATTGACGAAGCTTTCGAGCGAAATAGGCATCAAGCTCCCGCGCCACAATGGCGTTATACTCGCCGTCATCCTTTACATGTATGCCTTCACGCTTCCAGCGAATGATGCGTTTCTCCACCTGTTTAGCGGACGCCACGCAGATCACTCCCGCGGAAGAGCTGACAAGCGTGTAGGGGACGATCGGACTCATGTAAGATGAAAGGAAGAAGATCTCGGGTTCGACATCGTGCCCATCGGGCTTGCAGACCTTACACGCACGGTAGCCGCTGGCCCTGGCCTCCTCGGGCGAACTGAAGTAGATACGGTTCTGGGGTTTCATACGTTTTCCCGCCCGACAGTCGACGCGACAGTAGATTCGAGTTGTGCGGCAGCCCTGGAGTTCGCGCACGCTATTCCTTGGAGTTATCATCTCGCCCTCCTCTTAATCAATGATTCATCCGCATTTGTTCTATTTCTTAATGAGCGTGCCCGGAACTATTCCGTCTTCGCCGTATTTCTCCGAAATTTCATCCAGCGCCAGATGGAGCTTCTTTTTCCTCGGGGCGGTTGATTCCGCCTGAAAGAGGGAGAGCTGTTTCCCCCTTTCCTGGGGGCACAAGTGAGAAACGGAAATCCCGAGGAGCCTTGCCGGCCGTTTTCCCACCTCCGTCTTTTCCAGCAGGCCGCAGCATCGCCGGAATATCTCCCATCCGTCCTCAGTGGGCTCCGAAAAGGTCTCGGAGCGGGTTATTTGTGCAAAGTCATGGTATTTGACCTTCAAGGTGACCGTCTTGCCTACCAATCCTTCACCTCGTAAACGCCGTGAAACCCTAGTTGCCAGAGAGAGGAGTTCCCTTCTCACAGCTCCCATATCGAGGAGATCATCGGAAAATGTCTCCTCGTGGCCAATGGACTTCACTTCTCGACTCACCTCTATATCCCGGTCGTCCACCCCCTGGGAGAGCAGATGCAAGTGGGTACCGTGCTTGCCGAAGTTTTTCTCCAAAAGGTCCAGGGGAAGACGGCTCAAATCGCCGATGGTGCGGACCCCAAGTAGGGAAAGGGCTTCCCGTGTCACCTTCCCCACGCCCCAGAGCTTCTCGATGGAAAGCGGCTCCAGGAATGCCTTCACCTCGTCTTCACGTACGATTACGAGTCCGTCTGGTTTACCGAGATCGGAGGCGATTTTGGCCAGGAACTTCGACGGGGCAACGCCCGCGGAAACCGTTATACCGATCTCCTCCACTACCGCCTTCTTGATCATCTTTGCAATCCCTTCCGGAGGGCCGAAGAGCTTCGCGGAGCCTGTCACGTCCAGGAAGGCCTCGTCTATGGAAAGGGGTTCGACCAGCGGGGTGAATCGGCAAAATATCGCGAATACCCGCTCGGAGACCTCCTTGTATCTGGACATCCTGACGGGGAGGAGAACTACCTTGGGGCAGAGGCGCGTTGCCGTGGCCATGGGCTGGGCGGAATGAACGCCGTACTTTCTGGCTTCATACGAGGCTGACGAGACCACACCCCTTTTCTCTGAGCCCCCGACAATTACCGGTTTCCCCTTCAAGGAAGGATTATCCAGCACCTCGACGGCCGCGTAGAAGGCATCCATATCGAGGTGGATGATGGCTTTCGACCACATCTCCCTTTCATCTGGTTACTGGTTTCAAACAGAATAGGGAAAAAGGACTTGGGTGTCAAACCTCCATGGTTGGGGGTTCGTTCGCGAATTTTGAACACAAATGAAAATTCCCGTATTGAATGCCCTCACCCCTTTACTTCACTCAAAAGATGGGGTATATGCAGAGGCGGAATGAAAAAGCACACGATATTGGATAAGGGGGTTTAACATGGGAGAGCAAAAACCGACCCGAGAGGAAGCCTGGGCACTGCTCAAGGAATTCAATCAAAGCGAAAGCCTGATCAAACACGCCCTCTGCGTGGAAGGGGTGCTGCGCCACATCGCCAGGAAGAAGGGCGAGGACGAGGACAAATGGGGAATCATTGGCCTCGTTCACGATCTCGACTATGAACGCTTTCCCGATGAACACTGCAAGAAAACTCACGAGATTCTCACGGAGCGGGGTTGGCCTGAAGACTATATCCGAGCGGTTATCTCTCATGGATGGGGGCTCTGCTCAGACGTGGAACCACAAAGCGACATGGAAAAAGTCCTCTATGCCATCGACGAGTTGACAGGGCTCGTCACAGCAGTGGCCCTCGTACGTCCGTCCAAGAGCATCATGGATCTAACCCCTAAGTCGGTGAAAAAGAAATGGAAGGATAAGGCCTTTGCCGCTGGCGTCGACCGCTCCATCATTGAAAAGGGTGCCGCCATGCTTGGGGCGGATATATCGGAACTGGTCGAAGATACGATCATGGGTATGAGGGAGGTTGTCGACGCAATCGGTCTCAAGGGAGGCCTCTAGTGGTGCCCCAAGATCAAGGGTTAACCTTAGTGTCCAATCTACTTGCCAGGCGTTCCGGGGAAGAAACTGGACTTCTGGAATGAACAAGGGGGTTTAAAGGGGGATTTTTTTAGCGGTTTCTGATCGTCCTGCCGGGCGTCGCCCCGGTATGTTTCCCGTTTTCGACGACCACCTGCCCATTAGCGATAACCCAATTAATTCCCGAGGGGAATTCCCTCGGGTTTTCGAATGATGCATTATCGATGACGGTATCAGGGTTGAATATCGTTATATCGGCATCATAGTCCTCAGCAAGCATCCCCTTTGTCCGTAGCCTCAACTTTTCGGCTGGCAACGAAGTCATTTTGCGAACAGCTTCCTCAAAGCTCAAAACACCCTGATCACGGACATATCTTCCGAGTATCCGAGGATACGTCCCGTAAACCCGAGGATGGGGTTTGCTTCCCCCCAGCAGGCCATCTGTAATGAAACTCACCGTGGGATGCTTCATGATCCTCTTCACATCGTCTTCATGCATAGCAAACGCGATCATCCCTACCGCGAGGTCTTCCTCAACCAGAAGATCAAACGCCGCATCGGTTGGATCGCCCAAACCTTTCAGCGAGGCAATTTCCGTTATCCTTTTGCCCTCATAGGGCTTGTTGGCGTCGCCTTCAACCGAGGAAACGAAGATATTCTGCCAGCCAACTTGAGCCGAGAAATTCTCCCAGTCCATCCTCTCACGAATATCCCTCTTGATGGATTCCCTCTCTTCGCGAAGCATCTTCACGAGGTTATCGGGCCCTTTGGTGTGGTACCAGGGCGGAATAACCGCGTGTAGCATGGTACTCCCCGCGATATATGGATATTGGGCGATAGTCACATCAATCCCTTCTCGGCGAGCTTTATCCAATATCCCTAGTGCTCTTTCCGATCCGCCCCAGTTCTTCTGTCCCCGGACCTTAAAGTGGGTGATGAGCACGGAGATTCCGGAACGCCTTCCTATCTCGAGGACCTCTTCCATCGCCTCGATCATGCGATCTGATTCGCTTCTCATGTGGACATCGAAGATCCCATCGTATTGGCGAACGACCTTGGCGATCTCGATCATCTCGTCCAAACTCTGATACTGGCTCGGCGCATAAATAAGACCCGTTGAAATGCCCCTGGCGCCCTCTTCCATGGCCTGTGCCGCTATGCGTTTCATCAGATCGATTTCATCCGAGGTAGCCTCCCGATCGGACATGTCCATAACTTTCAGGCGAATGGTCCCGAGGCCCACATACGAGGTGATATTGATTGACGGAGGCAACGCATCGATGGCGTCAAAATATTCCGAAAAACTACGCCAGTTCCAATCGATTTTCGGATTCCCCGCTAATCCGGATAGATGTTTCCGCCAGCCGGCGACGTCCTTCTCCTCAATGGGGGCGACCGACATCCCATCCATTCCGACATTTTCCGTGGTAATCCCCTGCAGGATTTTGGGATGAGCTCGCGGCTCGATGAATATATGGAGATCCGAATGGCTGTGACCGTCGATAAAACCCGGTGCAACGAAGCATCCGTTTGCGTCGATGACTCTTTTAGCCTTCTCCTTTGACAGTTGCCCGATTTTTACGATCTTATCCCCCACGATGGCCAAGTCACCCCAAAACCAAGGATTTCCCGAACCGGCAATGACCCTTCCCTTCACAATGAGCAGATCATACATCTCCCACCCATCCTCCTGTGGCCTTAGGCTAAGCTAACATATTTACCTCTTGAGTTTTGCCGGAAATTGATAGTGGCCTTTACAATGCCGAACTAGTGGGAAATCACCGCTGATGACTCGGGCCTTATTCCTGACATATGGCGGTGTAGATATTCGGCCGTCTATCCCGGTAATAGCCACAGTAACTACGGAATTCGCGCACCTGATGCAGATCCAGTTCGGCGTACACGATCTCATCGCGTTCGTTGCCTGCCTGCGCCATGACCTCCCCGCGGTAGTTAACGGCCATAGTGCCGCCCATATGTTTCCTGGATGTGGAGACGCC
>DAOVIU010000225.1 GCA_030673585.1 Pseudomonadota bacterium
AGGTAGAGCTGGTAGTAGTCGTTAGTTCCCTGTTCCAGGATTTCCGTCATAAGCTCTTCTTCGCCTATATTGTATGCGTCGGCAGCCAGAGCCCATGATCCAAAAGCTTCGCGGAGGAGCCGAAAATACCGAATAACCGCCTGGGTGGAGGCGAAGATATTTCGTCTCTCATCGATCCGTTCGTTGATAATGAGACCGCATTTCCGACCGGTGTACCCCGTAAACTGCCAGAACCCCACCGCACCCCTTTTTGAAGCCGCGTGAGGTCGCAGGGCACTCTCAGCAATAGCGAGGTACTTGAGATCGTCAGGCACCCCTCTCTCTTTTAACCTCTTTTCAATATGGGGCAGATAACGGCGGGAGCGCTTTAACCAGAGAATTACCTGGGGTCGATCCCAGAGGGAAAGCAGGAGCTCCTTTTCAAATCGCTCCCGCACCTCTTGAATTTCGATGGGAACTCGTTCACCGCAAAACTCCAGAGGCCCGGCTATCCTGAGACATGAGACCAGGGAGGGGAGATGGGAGGATTTCGGGGGTTCAGCACGGACGCTTGACCAAGAACTAAGCCCTATGGCAAGGAAGACAAGGAAGTTCCATTTCATTGAGAGTCACCCCCGTGCGATTAACCCCAAGGGATAGAGAGAGACGGATACCCCATACCTAGAGCCTCCAACGCTTGCACGCATGGATATTACCCCCTCAACGCATAACAGCTCTCGCCGATTGACCCATGGTAGCAAAGCCGCCCAGTGTTTACAAGGATGAACGAATCATGGCCGGTGTAGCCTTGCTTGATTCTATATGGTTAAACCACCGGTTAGTGTTTCGGACGATGCTTTAAATCCCTCCAGATTGATCCCGAAACCCTGGAAGTCTACAACAATCAGGCCTCCATGTTATCAATGGGAGCATACTACCTATCGCCAGAGGAGTCGGTCCTGTTCTAATTGTTGCAGCCGTTGCAGAAAAGGCCATGGATGTGATACTTGGATGAAGTAAAGGAAGGAAGGGGGCCTTCAGCGTTGGGTGATAAGCTGAAGGGCTGTTTGCTCTAACCGTTCCTGAAAGCTCTTTTCTCCATGGTCCATGCTACATTGGGCAAACCGCGAAAGATCCTCACGTTCACTGAGGGAGAGCCATCCGTAGGCCTCATTCCATTGATCCCTAAGGGTCTGGGCATCTTCGACTCCCGCTGAAATTAATGCCTCAATAGGGAGAAGGGTCTTGAGGAAGGACGCGAAGGCGATCTTCCTCAGGGCAGATGAGCGGCGAACGAGCTCCCAGATCCCGCGCTCCTCTTCTGTTTCGGAAATGAAGTGTTCGAGAAGGGCCAGTTGCCCGGAAGCGAGTCCCTTTCCCGCAAGCCATTGGACCACATCCCGATCCTTGATGGCCACGGACAGCAGGTAAACAAATTGCTGCAAAAGGGGTAAATCAAGGCCACGGGAACGTCCGACCTCCTGGAGCTCACGTGAGAATCGGAAGGTATAGAACTCTGGGGTGCCGTGGTGCAGGGCATGGCTGATCTCGTGGTGGATTACCCCCTGGACGATGGCACTGGGGACTCCCTTCAGCCTTTCTTGGCAGATATGAACCCTCGGATAGCCCCTCCATGCATCGTGGGTGGCCAGGAAGTCCGTCTCCTCTCCCGTAACGACACCCAGTGCCTCCTTTTCTTCACGGTAAAAGGCCTGTAATTTCTCCATGGTTTTCCATGCCGCGATGCACAGGTAAAAAGGCGAAAACGAGAATTCTCCCCTCTCCAGAACCTCATTGGCCCACGTTTGAATCTTGGTCAGGAAGCCCTCTTCCACTTCCTCATGGGCCACTATTTGTATCTGAGAGGCCATCTTCCCTTTATTGCTCAGTTTCACCACTTTACCCGAACCAAAAAATCCTACTCCTTACCCGCAATCACGATCATACGATTCGTCATGAGCCCATAATTTCCTTTTTCCGCGTGCGAAACAAAGTCCTTTTGGATCGTGACCAAGGCAAAACCAGCTGAGGTCAACATTGCCTTGATTTTCTCTGGGCTATAGAGACGGGTGCAGTAAGTTGCATCCCGGATGATACCTTTGGCTTTGGAGATGACCATCTCCCGGCCGTACACGACATCCTCATCCAGTCTCCTTTTCCGGCAGACCACGATCTCCTCATTGGCTTCATGCCAGGATTGCGGGGCGAAATTCTCCAGCATATATTCCCTATGAGGAAGATCTAAAAAGAGCAATCCCTTCGGCGCGAGTAATCGGAACGCCTCGCGGAGAATCTGCTCATTTTCGCCCTCGTCAACAAAGTAGCCAAAGGAGCTGGCCATGACGATGATGATCCTGAACCTCCCACCCGGAAGACCCGTATCGCGGGCATCCCTCCGCATGAACAGGGTGTTGAGACCATCTCTTTGGGCCATGTCCCTCCCCAGGTCGATGAGGATTTGGGAGTAATCCAGGACGGTTACATCCCCAAATCCTCGACGGGACAGTTCCAGGGAGTGACGTCCATGCCCACCGCAGAGATCCAGGATTGGGCAAGACCTCTCGAGTTTAAGGACCTGCTCCAGGAAATCCACTTCCCGACAGGTCAATCCGTCGTCGCACACGGTGCGCGCATCGGTGATCAGATACGTCTCGTCGAAAAGCGTCTTCCACCAGTCAGGATTTACCTTCTCCATTTGCTATTCCTCATTCATCAAGTCAGCGCCAAAGCTAAACAGGCCGTCGGAGACCATCAGGGCGGGACTACCTCGCCAGGGTTGATTGAGGGCCAATCCCTTTTCTTCCTCCGTAACCCGCACCACGTCGTCTAGCTGTCCTGTACGCCAGAGTTCCTCCAGTTTGACCGCATCTTGCCACAGATGATGGGCATAATTTCTCAGGTCTTTGAGGTGACCCACGGTCAATACTCTCGGCCTGAGCGTGATCATGATCGGTCCTAAGAGATAGGTGAAACCCATCTCAATTGCCTTCTGGCTAACTTCATTCTGGATCTGCACGAAGGCCTGGTAGCCCAGTTTCAATAAGGCTTCGTTAACCCTGTCCACTGCTATACGGGGATTAATCTGGTCCTTTAAGACAGCAACGGGTTGAATCCCCCCGCCTGAACCCACGTTGGTGGGAACCCCACCAAAGCGTGCCAGAAATCCCTGAAGTCCTTCGTCTGTAATAAAACAACGGAAGTCGGTCTGCCATTCCTTGAGAAACAGACGCTGTTTTTCCGGCAGGGGCCAGACACTTCGCTCGGACCAAAGTCCTAAGGGAATGAGTTGCTGGACGATGTAGTTGCCCGCATCCAAGGCCCTTTGGATGTGTATCCTAGGATTCTCCTTCTTGTAACCGACGAATATCCCGTGGCCCGAGTACCCATGGGCAGGTTTAAGGACCAAATCATTCCAATGTTCTGCAGTCCAGGCAACGAGGTCCTCGATAGGCTCTCCCTCGGGACCGGTAGTGCTGCGGGAATAAAATTGCCGGGTCCATGGCGTGTGTTTTATCGTTTCCTCACTCAACTGACCCCCGTACCTCTCGGTGAACAACTCAAATAGTCCTTTGGCACCCAAAGGTTCCATTCCACGGGGATTCACCAGAATGCCCTGCCTGATGGCCTCTTTGATAGGCTTGATGTCCTCTTTTTGGCCGATCTTGATCAGTGTATTCAGATTGAAGTCCATGAAAATAACCGTAGCCTCATCTCCCCTGCAATACACCCTACCATTCTTACATGAAAGGTGGCCCGGCCCGGCCAGGGAGGCCTTAACGCCTTCCAGCGTGTTCAAGTAATCCACAAAGTTCTTATTCTCCAGCACAACGTCAAGGGTTTCCGTTTCGGCCAGGAGTACCGCGTGCACGGGATTCCTCCCGTGGGACTTTTCGTGGGCTCGCACCATCATCCGGGCAAATCCTGGTACGGCATTTATCTGGGGGTGTTCGAAATCGATTTCAACACCCACCTCAATGCTCTCCACTACTAGATCCCATGCCATTTTCCCCAGGAGTTGCGCAATACGCTGATATTCCCACC
>DAOVIU010000080.1 GCA_030673585.1 Pseudomonadota bacterium
GACCCATACGGCGGAGCAACTTGCCATGCTCAAGAAATACGGGCTACAATACAATCCCGACCTCGTGTTTCTGGGTTTCTTCGCCGGCAATGACTTTATCGATGCCGACCCCAACAGGAAGAGAATTATCGTATATGACACATACTTCGATATTGATAAACGATACGAAATCACCTTTCTCGGCTATCCCATTATTCCAAAGTCCCGGTTGTTCCATCTTGTAAAGCAGAAATACAAAATTTACCGGGAGCTGGTTAAAGCTCGACGCGATACGCAAACAGGGGGCAATGCTCCTGGGAAGGAAAGGCGTGGCACATTTTCAGAGGAGACGTTTCTCAATATAGAGCGAATAAGACTTGAATTTTGTAATGTGGAGAGTTACCACACCAAGGCCTTTGGTGATCGGATACATTACATTTTGCAGAGCATATCGGAGATGGAGGATCTCTTGGACTCCAGGAATATCCAATTTGTTGTTGGTATATACCCCGATGAATTTCAAGTCAACCAAGATTTACTGGATCAGTTATTTGAAAAATTTGACATAAAGAGAGAAGATTACGATACTGAGCTCATGCAGAAGATATTAAGAGAGTACCTGGATCTCAAAGGAATTCCCTATATTGATTTCTTAAGTGAGTTCAGAACGAGAGGCATGGAGACTCGACTCTACCTGCTACGGGATACGCATTGGAATGATGCGGGCCGCGAATTGGCCGCGGAAATTATGTTTCGATATCTGCTCAGCACTGTGGAACGGTCAAAAAAGTGATGTGCTCATCGGCAGAAAAAGGGTAGAATTATTCGCAAGGCCGTTTGAGAGGTCTAAGGATGCGATCCGTCCCTCAGAATCAGGTGAAGGACACGGGGTTGGCCCTCGTGCTGGCCCTTTTGGTAATCGGCCACTTCTGGGGTAAGCCCCGGTTGGTACTCCCTGCTATTGGGGTTCTGTTTCTTACGATGACGTGCCCAGTGGTGTTCAGTCCTCTTGCCTGGGTATGGTTTGGGTTTGCTCGTATTCTTTCTGACATTGTCTCAAGGGTCCTTTTGACGGTTCTGTTTGTCCTGGTGGTCATCCCCGTGGCTTTGGTTAGGCGCCGTCGTGGTGCGGACCCAATGCGGCTCAAGGCGTGGAAGAATGGACGGGATTCCGTTTTAGAGCGACGTGATCACACCTATTCCGCGAAAGACCTGGAGAGGCCGTATTGAGGAAATGAAATTGGAATTTCCAACATCGGCGATGTGCGGGTGAGGCGAGCAATATGGATTTTCTGCGGGATCTGTGGGGATTCATGAGGGTTCGGAAGAAGTTCTGGCTCCTCCCCATCATTCTGGCGCTGCTGCTTCTCGGGATTCTGATGGTGTTCGCGAGCGGTTCGGCTATTGCGCCGTTCATCTATACCATCTTCTGATTCCAAAGGGGTACGGCATGTCCGATGCTATCCTTGGAATATCGGCCTATTACCACGACAGCGCGGCTGCGCTGCTCTTGGACGGTGAAATCCTGGCCGCGGCCCATGAGGAGCGGTTTAGTCGCAAAAAGCACGATTCAGCGTTCCCAACAGGCGCGGTTCATTACGTGCTCTCCGAAGCGGGTTTGGGGATAGCCGACCTAAAGGCAATTGCATTTTATGACAAGCAATATCTCAAGTTCGAGCGTCTCCTCGAGACCTATCACGGTTTTGCGCCTAAGGGATTGGGGAGCTTCCTTTCCGCAATCCCGGTATGGATCAAGGAGAAGCTCTTCATGCGCCGAATGCTGTGGGAAGAACTCGAAAAGGCTGTGCCTGGGGGAAATGAAAAACGCCGAAAGCCTCCACTCCTATTCCCCGAGCATCACCTATCACACGCTGCCAGTGCGTTTTACCCCTCTCCCTTTGATAGAGCCGCCATACTGACCATAGATGGGGTAGGCGAGTGGGCTACAACCACCATAGGCCTTGGGGAAGGGAACGGGATCAGGGTCCTTCGGGAGCTCGGATTTCCCCATTCGCTGGGCCTCCTCTATTCGTCCTTCACCTACTACTGCGGGTTCAAGGTAAACAGCGCGGAATACAAGCTCATGGGCCTTGCGCCCTATGGGAACGCCCAATCCGATCAGGTGAGACGCTATAAGAGCCTGATTCTGGATGAATTGGTGGACTTGAGGGAGGATGGCTCCCTTCTCCTCAACATGGACTACTTTGACTTTGCCACCGGGCTCAGAATGTGCAGGGAGGATAGGTGGAATAGATTGTTTGGTGTACCGAGGCGCGAGCTTGAGAGCGAGCCCACACAGCCGCATATGGACATGGCGCTTGCGATACAACAGGTGACTGAGGAGGCCATGATGCGCCTTGCGCGCACTGCCAACCGTCTCACCGGGTGCAGAAATCTCGTGCTGGCAGGGGGAGTCACCCTCAACTGCGTCGCCAATGGGAAACTACTGCGCGAAGGGCCCTTTGATGACCTGTGGATTCAGCCGGCGGCAGGGGATGCTGGAGGGGCGCTGGGGGCAGCATATGCGGCATGGTACATCTGGATGGGACATGAAAGGCAGGCCCCTGTTGATGGCAAGGATCGAATGGAAGGGGCGCTTCTCGGGCCCGAATTTATCGATGCGGACGTAAGACGCCTTTGCACGAAGTTCCAGGCGTCGTGCATACGCTATGATGATTTCGACGCCTTGTGCAAGGATGTAGCCGATCTCCTGGCTCAGGGACAGGTGGTGGGGTGGTTCCAAGGGCGCATGGAATGGGGGCCAAGGGCTCTGGGAAACCGTAGCATCCTCGCCGATCCCAGAAATCCCGAAATGCAAAAACGGCTCAATTTGAAGATCAAGTTTCGAGAGGGATTTCGGCCGTTTGCCCCGTCAGTGTTGGCAGAGTGTGCAGGGGAATACTTTAATTTGGATCGACCCTCCCCGTACATGTTGTTGGTGGCACCTGTGCAAGAGTGGCGTCGCAGACCCCTTCCCGAGGGGTACGAGAACATGGAGCTCTACGACCGGCTGTACCATCTGCGGTCGGATGTTCCGGCAATAACGCACGTGGATTATTCCGCGAGGATCCAGACCGTGCATAGGGAAACCAACGAGCGGTACTGGAGGCTGATTAACACTTTCAAGGAGCAGACGGGTTATGGGGTGGTTGTTAATACGAGCTTCAACGTGAGAGGTGAGCCTATTGTGTGTTCGCCAGAGGATGCGTATCGGTGCTTCATGAGGACGGAGACGGATTGCCTGGTCATCGGGGATTTTCTGTTTGAGAAGAGCGAGCAGCCGGAATGGAGGAAGGAGGGGGATTGGAGAGAAAAGTTTGAGTTGGACTAGCTGTAACGCCATTGGGTTTCTTCCCGGAATGTTTCAAAGCAAATGGACAGTGGCCCTTTCATGGGAAAACAAGATCATTGAAAGAGGTATTCTTTTCGGACCCACCCTCGACATTGCCCCCATTAAAGACGGAAACCCCATAATGCATCATGGCAAGTCGTAGCACGCATGCGCGATTTGACCTTTCCGTCACACCTTTCCCATCAATAGTGAAAAATTTGCGTAGGATACTCCGGGAATAAGGGTTTCGGAATTCCGCATTGTAAATGTAACCTATTGAAAATGGGGAGAAAAGCAGGAGATCGCCCCGAATTAGGCTTTCGCCGTGGTGGCACCGAAATTGCTAATTAGCGAATCAAAGGCCAAGCGAGCAGGTGTAAGATGGGAAGGACTGAGGGCTACGATGGCCCCGAAAAGAGGAAATCCGTTCGATTTGACGCTTTATTTCCCGTTCTGCTCAAGCTCTATGTGAGGGGTAGAACGGGTATAATAACGGCCCTCATCAATGGTGAGACGGCAAATATCTCGTTGGAGGGGATGTGCATCGAGCTTGGAATATCGGATTATATCGATATCGTCTCCCTTGTTGAGGCCGCCATGAACAAAATCGGGGTAGATGTCGGCGTTGAACTGATAGCCGGTGGGGTGAGCTTCAGGGCCACCGGTGAAGTCATGTGGTTTAAGAGAAAGGGGGAAGATCATCTCAGGATGGGAGTGCGTTTTATGGGGATGAATAGGGATGATCGTTCCTTATGGAGTAGGCTACTCCTATCCCTGGGCGAAGAGGCTCAAACAGTTGAGGTCTCGAATGAGGCTAGTGTTCCGAGAAGTTCTTGATCATCATTTTTCCCAATTCCCTGGATCGCTTCGTGCCGACCTCCACAGCATTGATCAGGGTCGTACGGAGTCCGCCCGCCTCTAGGGTGTGAAGGGCGGCGATGGCCGTTCCGCCGGGGGAGGTAACCTTATCCTTTAATCTTCCCGGGTGTTCATTCGTCTCCAACAGCAATTTCGCGGCGCCCAAGACCGATTGGGACGAAAGCAAGAGGGCGTCTTCCCTGGAAAGCCCCATCTTCACCCCTGCGTCTGCCAGGGCGTCCACAATCAAGAATATGTAGGCTGGACCGTTACCGCTCAATCCCGTGATGGCATCCATGAACTCCTCCTCAATGATGATGCTCTTGCCCACGGAATCGAAGACGGCCTTGGCGACCTTGAGGTCCCCCTTGGAGGCGTGTTTTCCGGGTGCGATGCCGGCAGCGCCCTCCTTAACGGATGCGGCGATATTGGGCATGACTCGAATGAGGCGAAGGTCCTTATTGAGGCACGATTCGATGGCGGCAAGGGGCACGCCGGCGGCAATGGAGATGATGAGTTTAGACATATCAAGATGGTCAGCCGTTTCCCTCAGTGTCGAGGCCATGATCTGGGGTTTGACTGCATAGATCACGATCTCCGATGCCTTGACCACATCAGAATTACTCGTTGTCGTGATGACCCCATATGTATCCCTGATCGATTTGAGTTTATCCTTCCGAATGTCCGAGCAGGTGATGTTCTCGGGAACGGATGATCTCGCATAGAGGAGTCCGCTTATGAGGGATTCACCCATATTTCCCGTTCCGATAACGCCGATCTTTTTGTCCTTCAACATGGCCTCTATTTCCTTGGATTTAGGGTGTTATGGTGGAGATGAGGGGATTCGAACCCCCGACCCCCGCGTTGCGAACGCGATGCTCTCCCGCTGAGCTACATCCCCACCCCTTTACGGCTCATTTCTCCCGATGTATTCCGGATCCATCCCCCCGATTCCAAACCCGGAGATCAGTTCCGTGACAACAGCGTTTTTATGGTGTTCTTCAATTCCCTGAGATCCGATGTCTTGATCACGTAGGCATCCGAGGCCCAGGTTGTCAAATCCTGTTTATACTCGCCATATGCGGAGCACAATATGACCGGCAGATCCCGTTGGACCTCCCTGATCCTCTGCAATGTCTCCACTCCATCCATTCCGGGCATCTTGATATCCAGCGTGATGAGGTCGGGCTTAAAGGAGTCCAGTTTGTCCAAGGCCTCTTGGCCATGGGCGGCCACTTCAACGGCATAACCCTCCTCCTCTAATTCCTCTTGATATAAGAGTCGGAGGTTTTCCTCATCGTCGACCACCAGTATCTTCTTCGTCGGTTCCATCATCGCCCTTGCCGTCCAATAATATGGCGTGCGATACGGGATTAGCCGTTACGCCTCCCTTTCGATGGGCAATTTAACGGTAAAGATTACCCCTCGGCCAGGGTCATTGTCCACCTCGATGAAGCCGCGGTGCCCATCTACAATCCGGTGGCAAATGGCCAACCCAAGTCCCGTTCCCCACCCCTTGGTGGTGAAGAAGGGGTTGAAAATATTTCGGAGTACCTCGGAGGGAATTCCGCCCCCTGTATCCCCTATCTCGATACCGACATAATCCCGGCCTTTTTGTGAGAAGGGAAAGGTCCTTATCGTCAACCTCCCTCCACTTCTCATGGCGTCCCTCGCGTTGGAGAGGAGGTTGACGAATACCTGCTTGATCTGTTGGTAATCGCAGGGGATCTCCGGTAACGTGGAGTCGAGGGACTTCTCGGCCGTAATCCCTCGGGACTTCAGCTCATCCTCCATTCCCATCAAGGTCTCCTCAATGATCCCATTAAGCTCGAATTTTTCGAGGGACACCTTGGAAGCCTTGGAAAAGCTGAGGACGTCGTTGAGAATACCCTCCAAGCGATCCACCTCTTTGATGATAGCGTCCGCGTACCTCTTCTCGTAGAGGCCGTTGTCGAGCTGTTGATATAACCTTCTCGTGAACGCACCGATGGAGACCAGCGGGTTCCTAATCTCGTGGGC
>DAOVIU010000179.1 GCA_030673585.1 Pseudomonadota bacterium
GGCATTTTTCGATTCAAGGGAAGTCTCCTTATAGACGGGGCATCCCGCTCGGCAGAAGCCACACATAATGCAGGCGAAAATTTCGTCATCAACGGCCTTGCCGAAGCTCCGAATCCGCTCCGGATATTCCGAGATCCCCTTGAAGGCGAAATTGTCATACATGTCACGTATGGAATCATCGAAGCCCATCTTTCCCGGATTGAGGATATTATTGGGATCCAAGGCCTCCTTTATATCCCTCATGACCCCGTGACTCTCCCCCAATTCCAGGCGAATGAAAGGGGATTTGGCCATCCCGATTCCATGTTCAGCGGTGAGGGTTCCCTTGAGCCGCAAGGTGAGATCGATGAAATCGTTGGCGACCTTCCTCACTATATCCCATTCCGCCTTATTTCTCGGATCGGATATAATGACGGCGTGAAGGTTTCCATCTCCGATGTGCCCAAAGGTGGAGATGGGGAAGTTATGCCTCTTGCTGATTTCCTGAATTTCCCGTATCGTTTCCGGGATTTTGGTAATGGGAACCCCAAAGTCCTCCACGATGGACTGAAGCCTGGATCCCCTCTTCACCTTGGATAAGGATGCGATAATCCCCTGGCGGGCCGCCCACATCTTGAGCCGTTTAGCAGGGTCGTCATCCCACGTATTCTCAATGCCGTTGTTGGCCTTACAGATTTTGTCGATCCTCCGAATATCGGCCTTGACCGCCTGTTTCTTGCCGTCGCTTTCGATAAAGAGGATGGAGTCGACAGCATCCGGGATACCAAGCCCCATGGTCTTGTTGACCACCTCGATGGAGGTCTTATCCAGTATCTCGCACGAGGATAGGGCGATACCCGAAGTCAGGATCTCCTCTGCCGCTCTTCCCGCATCCATGAGCGTTGAGAACCGCGCCTCGCCAAAGGCGATGTATTCGGGCATGGGTAAGATCTTCAGGATTACCTTTGTAATGATGCCCAGGGTGCCCTCCGATTGGGTAAAGAGGTGCGTGAGGTCATAACCCGCTGAGGTCTTGCCAAGGGTCGATCCCGTGGTGATAATCCTGCCATCGGCGAGAACGACGTCCAGCCTCAGTACGTACTGTTTCGTTGTCCCGTATTTCAGGGCGCGATTTCCACTGGCGTTGGTGGAGACCATACCACCCAGGGAAGCGAGGGCAGCGCTGGCGGGATCGGGGGGGAAGAAATGGGTGGGTGCCAGGGCCGCATTCAGGTTATTGCAGATTACCCCCGGTTCGACAATGACGTATCCATCCTTCCTGTTGATCTCAAGAACATGGTCCATTCGACTGAGGTCCAGCAGGATTCCACCCTTGGCGGCCAATGCTCCCCCGACGGCGCTCGTCCCCGAACCCCTTGGTGTCACAGGGATCTTTTCCTCATTGGCTATGGCCAAAATCTTGGAAACCTCCTCCGAGTCCTTGGCGAAAACGATCACATCGGGAATCCCCTCGTGAACCGATAGGTCCCTGGAGTAGCAGAGCCTCTCGATCTCATCCCTTCGGACGTTTTCGCGTCCAACAATTGCCTCGATTTTCTCAGCGTACCCCATGCTGTCTCCTTTTTGAAATGGCAACATGAATCGAAATTCCTCGGTAAACAGAGGAATAGGGATTGATTTGTGAAATTCTTATCACGACCTCATATCATGCTAACCCGTTTTCCGTCAAGACATTTCCCTCTCCGGAATGCAACTCATAATCACTATACTTATCAATATAAATCTTCCCGCATTCCCTTTTCAACAAGCCATTAATTTCTTCCCACACCATGACTGTATCACCGAAACAGTGGAGCACAGCAATGTATGAGCAATAGAAGGCTAATTTTTCCGGGGTTTCGATATAGTCGGAGCCTCGAGGGGGGAGCGTATTGGCAATGGTGCGTGATAAACGGTAAGGAGGGGAGGGACTACTCGGGTCCCTCGGGTTGGGACTGGATGATGGCCGTTGTGAAATCCTCGGGCATGACACCGGGAGCTTGGATGCGGTGTTTCTCATAAAACCCTTGGATTTTGTCCTTGACTTTCCCCTCCTTGAATTCGGTCTCTCTCAATTCAGTTTCCATGGAGGCGAGGTCGTCCTTGGGGTAGAATTGGAAATCACCCGATATTCCGATTTCGCTGATCTTTTCCTCTTCTACTTCTTCAACCGTCCTGATGAGGCCTCCCCTGGCCTTATGGATGCCGTAACGGATTTCGACGCCTCCCTTTATCTTTATCCCCTTGGGTTTTTTTGGGGTCTTTTTATAGAGGAACCCCTCCGAGGTAAACCACTTCTCCAGCTTCTCCATCCTTTCCACAAGTCGGTTGTCCAGTTCCCTCGGTTGCAGGTTCCCGATCAGCTTTTCGTACTCGCGGATCAACGTTTGAACGACCTCCTCCCTCGGGGGAATTTCGCCCAACTCCCGTTTCATGGTGGTGAGGTTTTCCTCCATGCTCTTATAAACCTTATCCCTGAATTTCTCATCGGGGACCTTGAGGATTTTGCTCATGGTCTCATAATCGAAATCGAGGAGGATTCCGCCGACGAAAACCATACAGTCGCCGATATCTCCACCTCCTTCACCGGCAATCTTCTTCCCCTCCCGCGTCACGATATCGTTTTCCTGCCGAAAGGAGGCCTCGATCCCGAATCTCCTGTAGGTCTCACAAGCTGGGATTGATAATTCCTCGAAAATCCGCCTCATCTCGACCGGGAATCGTGGATTCGATCTTTTCCATATGAGTTGATAGAATATCTGGTTGTCATCCAGATAGGTCGCTCCGCCTCCCACCTCGCGTCTCATGAAAGGAATCCCATTTCCCCTGCAGAAGGAGAGATCGATCTCCCGTTCGGCCTCCTGGAAATATCCGATGCTCGCTAAGGGGCTCCTGGGGGAGACGATGACCAAAGCCTCCACCCCCATTCTCGCCAATGCATGGAAGATGAGCATCGATTGTTGCCCCGGAAGCTTTCCCAAATCAAAGAAATCCATTTGTTCTATCCTCTCCTTAACTCAGTGGGGGCGGTTACTTTTCTGCCGCTACTCGAATGATCTCGGATTTTACAAACTGAACAAGGTCATCGCCTTGCATCAGATTTTCCAATTCTTCCTTGAGGTTGGAAGGTTCAATCTTGAACATCCATCCCCGATCATAGGGTCCCTGAGTGATGAGTTCGGGGCTGTCCTCGAGCTCCTCATTCACCTCCAGAACTTTTCCTGAGGCCACGGCGTAGATTCGCCCAACCCATTTCCCCGACTCGAGGGCGCCGCAAGGTTTCCCCTGGGTAATTGTTTTGCCCACCAATGGAAGTTGAACGTAGACGATTTCGCCGGCCATTTTTTGGGCGAAGTCCGTCGTTCCCATTACCACCACATCCCCCTCCACACGACACCAATAGTGCTCCTTGTCGTAGTAGAGGTCGTCGGGGAATTGATACCCGTCTATTTCAATGGCAATTTCCTCCTTTTCCGAAAAAGTAGATGGGGTCAGGTCTTGAATTATCAGTTTATGATTATGATAAACCCTCTTTCACTATCTTGCTTATCGTTGTGTAATGAAGCCCTAGATGCCGAGCTATCTCGGATAAACTATATCCATATTCGAGATGGGCAGACAGAATTGCCTCGTTCCTCTCTTCCCTGGTTTCCCCATCCTCTTTTCCCAACAACTGTTCCAGGAATGGTCTGAAAACGAAACGCTCCCGCTTCGGGATCTCCTTCAACATGGACCCGTCCTCTAACGCTGGCCTGATCTTCTCGATAAACTCCTCAGTGCCAAGAATACACTGGGCCTTGACCTTATCCCAAAGAGATGGTTCTCTCATGCCAGCCCAGACAAACCGCCTGTATTTCTTCTGCGCCTCGGATCGCCTCTGGCCAAATTGCCCCAAAATCCAATCCATCGTCAAAAACGAAAGTCCCTTACCTAACCCAGCTGTGGCTCGGTAACTGCTCCAAGGGTATGTCCCAGGTTGTGATACTAGACCCGCCCGCACCGGGTTGAGAACCACATAGCGACAAAGTTCCAGCAAGTAATTGTCTCGATCCACAACAATGGATTTGTACCTTCCTTGAAAAACATGCCCTGTCCGGTTGTGGCGACGATTAAAATCCTGCGTGTAAACCCCATTGACGTGTCGCATGCCCTGGGAAAGGTTGCTATCAATCGTTTCCACCACCAGGTGGTAGTGGTTCTCCATAAGGCAATAGGCGTGGCAGAGCCAGTTGAACCTTTTGAGCACCTCCTGGAGGATAACGAAAAACCGCTGCCTGTCGTGGTCGTCCTCGAATATAGGCAAGCGGGCATTTCCCCTGGACGTGACGTGATAGATTGCGCCCGGAAATTCGAGGCGAAGTGGTCTAGCCATGACGCGTAACAATAATACATAGAAACTGATAATTCAAGACCTGACCCCAGTCTTCCGTCTCTGTTTTTCCCGCGCTTTTTCCCTGACCCTGTATTCTCGAAAAGACCGGAGGTTCCCCTCAATATCCGCGATGGAGGAGCTCAGTTGGTTTCTAGCGATATGAATCGCCTTCCCGATGTCTTTCAATGAAGTGCTGAGCTCCATTTCCAGGGCACAGGCGGTCTCCAACTTGCCCAGGGAGTTGTTGAACCCCGTCAGGGAATGCAGCAGCGACTCCTGCTTACTGAGGAAAC
>DAOVIU010000084.1 GCA_030673585.1 Pseudomonadota bacterium
CATCTTCATGGCCTTCAATGTCGCTTGAAGGATATTGCTCCGGTCAATGTCACCCTGATCCACGACGCCTATCCCCACGGATCGGGCACTGGATAGCACTTTATCGTATACTTCCTCCCTCCTTTCGGGGGACAACCTCTTGGAGTCCGCGATTGCCCCGCTCATCCATCCCCTCGGGAATATCACGGCTGCTGCCACAACGGGCCCGGCCAAGGGTCCCCTGCCCGCCTCATCAATTCCGGCGATATCTCGGTAGCCAGCCCTGTAGCATTGACGTTCAAAGAAGTCCATTGCCTGCTTGGGCAAATCGTAAAGGGAGAGCTGAACTTGTTGTCGTCTGGCTACCATTGAGAATTCCGTCATGGGCTCTGCTTTCTCGTCTTGATGCGCGCTGCCTTGCCCCGTAATTTCCTCAAATAGTAGAGTTTTGCCCTCCGAACCCGTCCGCGATTTACGATCTCTATCCTTTCGATCCTCGGGGAATGAAGGGGAAAAATCCTCTCCACGCCGATCCCATAGGAAACCTTTCTCACGGTAAAGGTCGCTCCAACTCCTCCCTTTCGTTTTCTGATGACCACGCCCTCGAAAACCTGTATCCGCTCCTTCTCCCCCTCGACGATCTTGAAGTGAATCTTGACCGTATCCCCGACGTTAAAAGTGGGCAGATCCATCCTCATCTGCTCTTTCTCGATCGATTCCATGGAATTCATATTCTCCTCCTTCTATCTGCCCTATCTGTGACCCAGCAGTCGATCCAGGATAATGGCCGCCGCGGAGCGCACGGAGAGGTGGTTGTAATCAGAACCCTCGATGGGGGCCAAAATATAGTCGGAATTTCCGATGACCTCTTCTGTCAAACCCCAGCCGGTCCCGAATAATAGGAGAAATGGCCGCGATCTACCGGACAAAATCTCCTTAAGCTGATGGTACCCGATATTTTCCCGTTGGGGCCGAGCCCCCGTCGCTACAACCTTCACCTCTGCTCCCCACTGCCTCGTTATATCCCCAATGGTTTCCTCCATGGATTCCTCAACCCTCACCAAGGAGAGAGCAGCCCGCCTTGTAGGATTATACGCGGCTCCCTTCCCCTCGACCCAGTGCTGAAGAACCCTCTCCACTAACTGGTTCTGGGATGTCAAAGGAGTAATGACATAAAAACCACCGAGGTCAAAGGTTCTTGCGGACCTGGCGATATCGTGGATATCCACCGTTGTCACCGCGGTGGCAACGGTATTTCCCTTCCTGTCATAAACGGGATAGTGGACTAAGCCAACGTATATGTTGAGGTTGCTAACGATTTTCCCTCGGGATCCCTTACGTATGGCTTCCCTCTCCCTCTTCCCTCTTTATCTCCTCCAAGAGGGTGAGGTCATCTTCCGGGAGATTGGCCTTTTCCAGGAGGTCGGGGCGTCGGATCAACGTCCTCTTCAATGCCTCCTTCCTTCTCCACTGGGTGATTTGCCGATGATCTCCCGATACTAAGACCTCAGGGACCCTCTTTCCCCTGAAAACACGGGGCCGAGTGTATTGGGGATATTCCAACAAGGCATCGGCAAAGGATTCCTCCAAGACCGAGGCCTCTGAGCCTAAAACTCCAGGCACAAAGCGGGAAATGGCGTCGATAACGACCATAACGGCCAACTCTCCTCCCGTCAAAATATAATCGCCAATGGAGATCTCCTCGTCGATGTACCCCCTTACCCGATCGTCCACGCCCTCATATCGCCCACAGACGAAAAGGAGATGGCCGCATTGGCTGAGCCTTTTTGCCTCACCGTGATTGAATGTCACCCCCTGTGGGGTCATCAAGATAACCATTGGTGAACCATTTGTGGATTTAATCCCCTCAATGCCCTCCACGATGGGCCCAGCCATCATAACCATACCGCTCCCGCCGCCATAGGGGGAATCGTCGACCACGTGATGTTTGTCCGCGGTGAAATCGCGAATATTGTAAATATTGACCTCGATAAGCCCCCTATCGATAGCCCTCTTCAATACGCTCGATGCGAAGGGAGACTGGAACATATCCGGAAAAAGCGTGAGTATATCGAAGCGAATCATTCCTCCAGAAGTCCCTCTATGGGGTGAATTACCATGTGCCCCTTTTCCCTATCCACCCGCACGATCACCTCTTTCGTGGCGGGAATCAACCATTCCCTTTTCCCCTGAACGAGATAAACGTCGTTGCTTCTCGTAGGCAGTATCGCCTCCACCCTGCCCAGAACCCTGCCCTCGTCGGTAAGCACATCCATTCCGATGATTTCGAACCAATAGTATTCCCCTTCTTCCAAGGGAGGAAGGTCTTCCCTCTTGACCAAAACCGATGCGCCGACCAGTTTCTCCGCATCGGCGGCTCCTTCACAACCCTTCAATCGACCGGAAATGAATTTATTCTGAATTTTTGCGGTCTCAATCTCATAGGGCTTCACGTGACCAGTCCTATCTTCAAGATAGACCTTTCGATATGACAGGAAATCAGATCGGGTTTCGTTGTAATAGTGGATTCTGAGATTACCCTTTATTCCATGGAGTCCCGCAACCCTCCCGATGGTGATGTACTGACCTTTCATTGGGATTTATTCGATGATCTCCAAAACGGAATGCCTTTTGATCTTGGTTGACGCGGCGCTCAGGATCGTCCGTATAGCCCGAGCCGTCCGGCCCTGCTTGCCGATCACCTTGCCCAAATCCTCTTTGGCAACTGTCAACTCTATGACAGAGGTCCTCTCCCCTTCAACTTCGGAGACCTTCACCTGATCAGGGCTGTCCACGAGTGCTTTGGCGATGTATTCGATTAACTCTTTCATTCGTCCCCTCCCCCTTGAAATGAATTGAGTTCGCAGAGGTAACCACCGGAGATCCACGAATTCTCAACCTCCCTACGCCAGTTTCTTCAAGATACCGGATTGTCTCAACAGGTTCCTGACCGTCTTGGTGGGCTGGGCACCCCTCTTGCACCACTCCATCGCCCTGTCTTCCATGATATGAACTTCAGCAGGGTCCTTATTGGGGTCATAGGTTCCAATCTTCTCGATAAACCGACCGTCTCTCGGGAAACGAGAATCCGAGACGACTATTCGATAAAAAGGTTTTTTCTTGCCACCAAACCGGGCCAGTCTCATGACGATGGCCATCTTTTGCATCACCTCCCCTAGGTTTCCACGGTAATCTAAATTCGCAACATCTTATAGAGTTCCCTCGTTCCTCCTGTTCTCAATTTTTTCATCGCCTTGAGCATCTGGGTGTATTGTTTGAGAAGCCTATTAACGTCCTGAACCGTTGTCCCGCTCCCCCTCGCTATCCTCAATCGCCTGCTTCCGTTAATGATAGCATGATTCCGTCGCTCTTTGGGAGTCATGGAGTTGATAATGGCCTCAATCTTCACCAGTTCACGTTCCTCAAAGCGAATTCCCTTCAGGCTTTTCAACCCACCAATCCCGGGAATCATATCCAGGATGCTCTCAACGGATCCCATCTTCTTAATCTGCCGAATTTGGTCCCTGAAATCCTCAAGGCCGAAGGATTCCTTTTTCAGCTTTCTCTCCAGCTCCTCGGCCTTTTGCTCATCGAAGGCGGCCTCGGCTTTCTCGATCAATGAGAGGATATCCCCCATTCCCAGGATTCGAGAGGCCATCCGGTCGGGGTGGAACACCTCTAACGCGTCCAGTTTCTCCCCGGTGCCGATGAATTTTATGGGTTTCCCCGTTACTCCCTTGATGGAGATGGCAGCGCCTCCCCTTGCATCACCCTCCATTTTCGTCAGGATCACCCCGTCAATGTCCAGCGCATCGTCAAAGGCCTTGGCGATATTGACCGCATCTTGTCCCGTCATGGCATCGGCCACCAAGAGGATCTCCTTGGGGCTCAATTCCACCTTTATCCGGCGGAGTTCCTCCATCAGCGGTTCGTCGATGTGGAGCCTGCCCGCGGTATCGACAAGCATGAGGTCATAACCCGCTCCCATAGCCCTCTGCCTCGCCCGTTGGCAGATTTCAAGGGGGCTTTGTTCCGGATTGGACTCATAGAACTCTATCCCCGCCTCCTTTGCCAAAAGCTGAAGTTGCTGGATGGCGGCTGGCCTGTATACGTCGGCCGGCACCAGGTAGGGGAATCTATTTCCCCCCTTAAAATGCGCCGCCAACTTGGCGGCCGTGGTCGTCTTTCCGCAGCCATGAAGCCCGACCAGCATGATGGCGATGGGCGGCTTGCCCGACAGGTGGATTTTCGGCTCCCCATCACCCATCAGCGATGCCAGCTCCTGGTGGACTATCTTAATCACCTGCTGGGCCGGGGTCAAACTCGCCATGACTTCCTGACCGACGGCCCGCGAGTGGACCGAATCGATGAAGTCCTTCACCACCTTGAAATGAACATCGGCCTCCAAGAGCGCAAGCTTAACCTCCCGAAGGGCCGCTTTGATATCTCCCTCCTTGAGCTTCCCATGGCCCTTAAGCTTCTTAAAAACCCCCTCTAACTTTTGCGTCAGATTGTCGAACATTGCGGTCCCAGGTCCCCCAGGAAACAGAGCGATAACCAATTAAACAATTAATTTTATTGAAATTAACACGGGTTGTCAATTCGCCTGTTCTCCGGAAATCTCCCCTTTGTGGGGAAAACCAATCTCCACGGGCGTAATCTCCTGGAGAGCCAACGCAATCGGGATCCTTCTGGGCCCCGATTCTACACCTGGAATTCTTTCTCAATGCGGGGGGAGGAGACTTGAGGGAGGATCGCCCGATAAGCCTCAAAGGATGGTCTTTTGCCTGAATAGCCTCTGAGAATGATTCCCAATTCCCTTTCGCTGGGAATCACCCCTCACGGCGGCAAAACCCTAGGGTGCCGCAAAATATATTAAGCCGTAGACGAACAGGAAAATCATGGCCAAAAGAATCCCCAATCCTATAGGCCCTCTGTAGGCGTCCTCATCGTAAACCATATTTCTCATCTCATCGAGCCTCGACTCCATTTCCTCCAGTTCCCTTGCCCTCTCTCCAGAACGTCCCGTGGCGCGTCCCAGCATTTGGAGGACCGTAAAGTGAAGGTATTGTATCGTTATCTTGGGTATTGAGATCGGGTTTCTGCTCAACCTGGTAACAGCGCTTACCTCCCTCGAGAAGAAGGCCTGTGTTCCGATCCGGAAGCTATTTAACGGTGCAGTACACAGCCACAGTATGCCACGACATGCGATTCGGTAGAAGTAGTCGAGATCGAGAACAATCCCCTCGTGGGGCGAAAGGGCGGCCTTGGCCACCATAAATACCAGACCCGCCAACAGGAAAAGCTGGACGACTCCCACCACGTGAGAAGGGGTATAGGGGTGATAGTGAACCGGGTAGACGGGAAGCACGCGGAACAGTACCCCGGGATAAACCCCAATAAGGACACAGGCGGAGGCGGTTAAAATCATAGCCAGCTGCATATTTAAGGGGGCCTCTCTGGCCCTCATGGTCTCATTCTTGGCGAAGAAGGTAAAGTAGCAGAGCTTTGTAAAGGAGAGAAATGTTCCCACGGAAGCCAGGATCAACATCAGCTCCACGATAGGTTTATGTACCTCCACCGCAGAGGATATGACCATTCCCTTGCTCACAAACCCATTGAATCCCGGTCCTCCGGATATGGAAAGCGAGGCTATGAGGCAGGCGATACAGGTTACCGGCATCAGCCTAGCCAATCCTCCCAGCTCCGTAAGCTTCCTCTTTCCGGTCACATAGATTACCGATCCCATACACATGAATAAGAGCGACTTATATAAGATATTGTTAACCAGATGGGCTATTCCCCCATTTACCCCGAGGGCAGTTCCCACCCCGATCCCCGCTACCATGTATCCAACTTGACTGATAATGTGATAGGAAAGGAGCTTTCTCGTATCATTCTGGAGCAATGCGTAGAGAACCCCATAAACCGCCATAATCCCACCCATATAGGCCATAACATCGGCGCCCGAGAAACATCTGGCCAGTGCATATACTCCCGTCTTGGTGGTGTAAACCGAAAGGAACACGCTTCCAGTGACGGTTCCCTGTGGGTAGGAATCAGGCAGCCAGGTGTGAATGGGAATGAAGGCGGTATTAAGTCCAAAGCCCATGAGCATGAAAAAGGAGGCCCAACCGC
>DAOVIU010000249.1 GCA_030673585.1 Pseudomonadota bacterium
CAAGGCTTCACCCCTCTGATCATGAGTATCTGCTCAACGACTCGGGTTCCAGGGCGCTCTTCTTTGGGCAAGAATTCACGGAAATGGTCATCTCCATGATGCCGAACCTGAAAACCGTTAAAGAATTCATATCCGTTCCCCGAGGGACAGGAGAGGAAAGTGAGTTATCCCCTTTTTATTATGAGGATTTGATTCGCGACAATTCCCCTGATGAGCCGACTTCTCAAATCGAGGAGGATGATTTACATACCCTTTTTTACACCTCTGGGACCACAGGCAGGCCAAAGGGCGTCATGTTGACCCAGAGATCTTGGGCAACTGTTGCCGTCAATCTTGCCTTGGATTATGGCCCAGTGACCGAGGACGATGCGATCCTCAACCTCCAGCCGTTAAGCCATGGAGCAGGTTTTTTTGTCCTACCCTTTTTTATGAAGGGGGCCACCAACGTGCTGATCCCCAAGTTTCGACCCTCCTTGGTTTTTGAGACGATCCAGCGCGAGAAGGTCACAGTCCTGAAGCTCGTCCCAACCATGCTCAATCAGTTGGTAGAATCGCCGGAAAAATTTAATTACGAACTTAGCAGTCTCAGATCGGTGATCTATGGAGGATCTCCTATAGCCGTCCCCAGGCTTATCGAGGCCCTAAATTTTTTTGGAAATAAACTGGTCCAACTCTATGGACAGGCTGAAGTACCGATGTGTATATCAACACTGGCCAAGGGGGACCACAAAACACAGGGAACGAAAGAAGAGCTGGAGAGGTTAAAATCAGCGGGGAAACCCTGTACAAACGTTGAGGTGAGTATTGTCGATGAAGAGGGCAAAGATACCAAGGAAGGGGAGGTGGGGGAGGTGATCGTACGCGGAGCTCACATGATGAAGGGATACTGGAACCTTCCTGAAGCAACAAAAGAAACTCTGAAAGGGGGATGGAACCATACTGGCGATATGGCCTATGCGGATGCAAAGGGTTTCATCTATCTTGTGGATAGAAAAACGGATGTCATCATAAGCGGGGCCTTTAACATCTATCCCAAAGAGGTTGAGGATGTTATCGTAAGCCATCCGACAGTCAAGGAGGTAGCGATCATTGGGATCCCCGACGAGAAATGGGGAGAGGCGGTAAAGGCCTTCGTGGTACCTGTAGAAGGAGCTATGATAACCGAGCAGGAGATCATAGATTACTGTAAGGAGCGAATGGCCAGCATGAAAAAGCCAAAATCGGTTGACTTCTTATCAGAGCTTCCAAGAAATCCCTATGGGAAGATCCAGAAAACAGTACTCAGGGAACCTTATTGGAAGGGTCATGAGAGAAGGGTTCACTGATGTGAAAGGAAAAGGTGGGGCAAGATATGTTTGAGAAGGAAAAAATCCGCAGGCTCAAGGAAGCCACAAAGGCTTGGGAAGGAGGTCCGCTAAGAGATTACTTGAATAAGAGGCCTGAGAAGAAAGAGCTCTTTTCCACCGATGTGGGTCTTGATATCGAGAGGGTAAATACACCCGTCCATTTGTCAGAACTTGGCTTTGACTACGAAAGGGACTTAGGACTTCCCGGGGCATTTCCCTTTACACGAGGCATCACTCCCACCATGTATCGAGGTGAGCCATTCATCATAAGGGCCTATTCGGGCTTTGGGAATGCCGAGGAATGCAACCCTCGATACAAAAAATTATTACAATGGGGCGCTGATGAGATCGTCATGGCAATAGACCTCCCAACACAGGTCGGATACGATTCCGACCATATCATGGCAAGAGGCGAAGTCGGCAAGGTAGGGGTCGCAATAGATTCCCTGAAAGACATGGAGATCCTCTTCGATGGGATCCCTCTCAATTCTTTAAAACGCGTGAGCATGCTTGGAAACTCCTTCGGCCCCATAGCCCTATCCCTATTCATCGCCCTTGGGGAGAAACAGGGACTAAGGACAACGGAATATGTCATCGATCTTCAAAACGATATACTCAAGGAATATGTAGCTAGAGGGACCTATATCTTCCCGATCAGACCCTCCATTCGTGTGGCCACCGATGTGGTGGCCTATTGTGCTCACCATGCCCCACACTGGTATCCCATGACCCTTTGCGTGAACCACATGAATGCTGCCGGAGCTGGCTCAACAAAGGCCACTGCTTTCGCTCTGGCCAATGGGCTATGTTACATCCAGCACCTCCTCGACAAAGGATTTGGCATCGATGAAATCGCTCCCTTGCTGACGATGTTCCTTGATGAACGGGCAGAATTCTTCGTGGCTATAGCCAATTTTAGGGCAACCCGGCGCGTTTGGGCAAACATCATGAAAGAAAGGTTCGGCGCAAAAGACCCAAGGTCGATGGCCCTCAAAATAACGGCTTACTCCCACGGAGGTGAAACCCTTTTAGAACCGGTCAACAATATCGCTCGGATTACACTTGCTGCCCTCGCCTACGTATTGGGAGGCGTACAATCTCTTTACAATGCCTCTTATGATGAAGTTTTGGGTGTTCCCACGGAGGAGGCTGCAAAGATCTCTGTACGGATCCAACAGATCCTCGCTCACGAATTGGGGATCGCCGATACGGTAGATCCCCTGGGAGGGTCGTATTTCTTAGAGACCCTCACCCATCGGATAGAAGAGGATATCCTTGAAAACCTAACCAAGGTAGAGGATCTCGGCGGGGCGGTAGAGGCCATCGAGAAAGGATATTACCTTGGGGCCATGTCTGAAGGTGCAGTTAAAAGAAAAAAGGAGTTTGATAAAGCCGCGAGGGTTTCAGTTGGGGTCAACCGATTCAGAACCGAATCTGATGTACCGATTGGGGCCTTTCGCATCGACCCCTCTGTCGAATCCAAACAGATCGAAGGTCTGAATAGACTTCGAAAAGAGCGGAACGGAAGGCGTGTTGGTGAATCATTGCAATATATCCGTGAAGTCGCCAAAGGCGATGAAAATTTGGTGCCCCCGATCCTGGAGGCCATCCGAGCATACGCCACAGTGGGCGAGATCTGTGACACGTTAAGAGACGTGTATGGAGAATACCAGAAAAAGGAATACTTTTCTTCAAGATGAAAAGAAAAACTCGCGTTCTAATCGGCAAGGTAGGCTTGGATGGGCACGATGTGGGAGCCCGTGTCGTTGCCAGAGCCCTTGCTGACGAGGGGATGGAGATCATCTACACGGGCCTGCGGCAGATCCATGAGATGATAGTCAAAACCGCCATCGAGGAGGGGGTTGATCTGATCGGTATTAGCATCCTGTCGGGTTCGCACATGACGCTTCTGCCCGAGATCATACAATTATTAAAACAAAATCATGCAGGCGAGATTGATCTGATCGCCGGGGGAATCATTCCAGCTGAGGACCGTCCTAAGCTCAAAAAAAGAGGAATAAAGGAGGTCTTTTTCCCGGAAACCCCTATGACTCAAATCGTCACCTATGTTAAGTCACTTTTGGAAAAAAGGGGGGGATGGAGTTAAGAATTGGAAAACATCGTTATTATCAATGGGAAGAGAACGCCCTTTGGAAAATTTGGAGGCCCACTCAGAGACATACCAGCGGTTGAACTGGGAGGCCTCGTTATCAGGGAGGTTATGAAAGGGCTATCCATCAGTGATGAGGAAGTCGCTGCGGTCATCATGGGGCATTGTCTTCCCGGGGAAGGACTATCCCCAGCCAGGCAGGCAGTGCTGGCTGCCGGTCTTCCAGTGAACACGAATGCCTTGACAGCAGATCGGGCATGCTGCTCTGCCCTGACCGCCATCGGACTTGGCGTCCAGATGATTCAAATGGGCCAGGCCAAAATCGTCATAGC